>JBAUTA010000487.1:0-8229 GCA_049581985.1 Kovacikia sp. | reverse complement strand
GTCATTAGGCACTCCGGCAATGCACTCTGCTGCGGCAGTCATGGTCAACCTGCTGGGCTATGAGCACTCTACCAGCGAGTATCAGGCAAAACGGCAACAATTAGCTGAGTTTCCCCAGGCCCATGTTCACTGGTACGGTAAAACGGAATCCCGTCCCGGACGCAAGTTAGGGCACGTCACGGTTTTGCTGGACGAAGTAGACACCGGCCAGGAGGAACGGGCGGTTGCGATCGCTCAGGCGGTCGAAGCAATCTGGTATGGTTAACCGTCATGCATATCTTGCGGCTACACGGGTTGCGGCTACACGGGCTGCTAACAACCCCCACCGAAAAAACAGTTCCCCCCAGTCGAACTGCTGGTTTTTCTGCACCCCTTGTCTTTTGGTTGGGGTCAAGTCTGGCATTTGCAGCTTTTTATGGCTTCCTGGGGCTACAAAAGGCATTCAGAGGTGCCTATGTGGTTCAAGACGATGCTCGTGAGTATGTGTTTTGGATGCAGCGATTTATCGATCCAGATCTCTTTCCCCACGATCTAATCGCAAACTACTTTCAATCGATTACACCCGCCGGATATGCCGCTATTTATCATTTCATGGCAATTCTGGGGGTGACCCCTTTATTGCTCAGCAAACTTCTCCCGATCGTCCTGGGATTGGTTGCCGCTGCCTACTGTTTTGGGGTTTGTCTTCAAATTTTCCCCTTTCCCGCCGCTGGCTTCGTTTCATCCCTACTTTTGAGTCAGAGCCTCTGGTTCACAGATGACCTGGCTTCTGCGACTCCGAGAGCCTTTATCTATCCCCTATTGCTTGCTTTTCTGTATTACCTATTACGCCAATCCTGGGTCACCCTTTGCCTGACGATCGCGCTAGAAGGTCTGGTTTACCCGCCATTAGTTTTCATCTCCGTTGGCATTTTATTTCTGCGATTATGGAACTGGCAGCGATTATCTCCCCTGTTTGAGCGCAGGCAAGGCAGTCTTTGGTTGTTCCTGATCGCAGCGTTGTTGGGCCTGCTGACCCTATTGACCTATGCCTCATCCTCTACAGAATTTGCCCCACTGGTTACTGCCGCAGAAGCAAAAGCCATGCCAGAGTTGTGGCCCGGCGGCAGACACCCCTATTTCAATTCCAATCTCTGGCAATTTTGGCTAATTGGACAGCACAGTGGTATTTTGCCGCCACTCTTGCCACCGTTAATTTGGGCAGGACTATGGTTACCCACCGTCCTCAAAAATTCGTCTCGCTTTCCTCTGATCAAGCAGATTAAAGCATCAGTCACAATCCTGCCCCAAATTGTACTGGTATCTTTAGGGCTATTTTTTGCTGCTCACCTGCTGCTGCTGCGGCTATTTTTCCCTACGCGGTATACGGTTCACACCTTGCGAATCGTAATGGCGATCGCTGCCGGAATCGTTTTAATCACCGTCTTAGATGCGCTTCTCCGCACCTTTCAAGGAATTGCTAAAACCAACGGAAAGCGCCGGTTTGGGGCGTTACTATTCATCGTAGCTACGGGGATCATACTGGTTCTATATCCCAACTTTTCATCCCAATTTCCAGCTACTAACAACCGCACCTCTGGCGACGTAGCTCTTTACCAGTTTCTTCAGACCCAGCCTAAAAATAGTCTGATCGCCACCCTGTCCGATGTTGCCAACAATATTCCAACGTTTGCCCAACGCCCCATTTTAGTGGGTAAGGAGTATGCCCTTCCCTTCCACCTGGGTTATTACCGCCAAATTCGCCAACGCAGCCATGATTTAATTCAGGCTCAGTATAGTCCAGACTTAACTTTTGCCCAGCAGCTTATTCAGAACTATGGCGTTGATTTCTGGTTGCTAGAACGGAATGCTTTCACCCCCAGTTATTTGACCAACGCCTCCTGGCTGAGTAGCTTTCAGCCCACCTTTGCAACTGCGATCGCCCAGTTGAATCAAGGCTCTCTTCCAGCTCTAGCAAGCCTAACCAAACAATGTGCCGTGTTAGAAACGGAAACTTTAAGCCTGCTGAAAGCTGATTGTATCTCTCTCGCTTCCGATCAAGCCGCTCACACTAAAGTTAAAGGAGCACCCCCCCTTTAATTCTATGTCCTTGGAGAAGGCGGCAGATTAGACCCCTCTCAACCTCCCCCTGGCAAAGCTATGGTGTATACCCATCTTGTGTTAAACCCAATCCTCTGCCGGGGGACTTCCCCCCTGCCAACGCATTTTGTGTGGCACAGCGTCACAGAAAATACATTGTCCCCCGCCTTGTGGGGTCCTAACTCCCCCCACTCCCCGAAAGGGTCTGGGGTAATGGGGGTAAGGTCAATGCAACGAGAATCCAGGGAAAGGAGTCAAGCCCAATGCACCTAAGGGTTGAATCGGGGATAGAAGCCAGGTCCTAATCCCGCTCCCAGCCTCGAAACGCCAACCAGAGTCTCGTTTCGAGGGGGACTGGGGGCAGGTTCCCTAAGGGTAGAAAGCCCAGTCCGTTGCCTCTATCCCAGACTTGGGTATACACGGTAGCCTTGCCAAGGGGAGAACCTTAGGCGGTGGGGGCGGTGGGCAACGAGCACCGTTTAAATCAGTATTCCTTCGAGAACTTAATGGTTATACCAATTTAAATAGTAAACAGGGCAGATTGGGGACGGGGTGCAGGGGTGGAACCTCTGGCTGGGGGCAAAGCCCCCACACCCCCATCTGCAACCTTCATTTTCTAAATTGGTATTAGAGAAATCCTGTATCGGCGTTCTAGCCCTGAAGTTGCAACTCTTTAAAAGTTGTCTTACAACCTTTAAAGAAGTAAAGTTTGCGTATATTAACCTGGCATCTGTTACGATCCCATTCGCCTGCCCGTCAATTAACCTTTCCCCTTAAGGTTCTATCCCTTACGCAAAAGTCGGTGAGACCCTTATGGCCTTAAGGTCACGCTCCCCCACTTAAGGAGTCTTAGCTTGCAATTTCCTCTGCCCTCGATTTATCGCGCCCCCTCTTTACATGAGCAAACCTTCAAGGCTCTCCGGACTGCCATTTTGTCTGGAGAGTTAGCAGCAGGAACACGTTTAGTCGAAACGCAATTAGCGGAGATGTTTCAGGTTAGTCGAACCCCTGTGCGGGAAGCAATTCGGCAACTGCAGCGGGAAAATTTAGTCAAAGCAGACGAGCATGGTATCCTTCGGGTTGCTCTCCTTTCCATTACGGATGCGATCCACCTTTACGATTGTCGAATTGCACTGGAACAGCTTTCGGTTGCAGAGGCTTGCGTTAAGGCAACAGACGCTCAACTAGAACACATTGATCTGGTCGTTCACCAGGCAGAAAAAACAATGGGGCAACAGTCTCATTCCCTGACTCCCTATCAACTTCTGCACATGGATTACCAGTTCCATCGGCTATTGGCGGAAGGTGCCGATAATCCCTGGTTGGTGTCTTTGCTCGATCAGGTATTTGATAAGATGGCACTCCTGCGGTTGCGAACCCTCCAATGCAACCCCAGGGTGTTAGAAATCCGCAGTGAGCATCGTCAGATCCTTGAGGCAGTCAGCGATCGCAATCCAGCCGTTGCCGTTAAAGCAATCACAAACCACCTGATGGCGAGTAAGGAGCGGGTTGTCCAGGAGATTCACCAGCTTGACCAGCAGCTGAATTCAGTTGATTGTTCACCCTAGTGTTGCAAATCATAGGTTTTGCAACATGGGGGAGCGGGGGCTTCGCCCCCAAGAGGGGGGGAACCCCCCTTTACCCCCCCTCCAAAACTTTTGTTTTGGTCTACTAGCCCTGACACGGATAGGAGTGTATACAGAAATATCGACGACTTCCATTCTCTAAATTGGTATTATGAGCCTGGTAGTGTTTGTGCCGACAAGGGTTAAGCATGCTTCGACCCTGGGCAGCACCTGACTAGTTATGACTCAATTTTTATGACTCGGTTTTTTCTGGCGATCGCTGCCATTATGGGTGGCCTATCAGTTGCAGCCGGAGCATTTGGCTCCCATGCCCTTAAGGAACGACTGACAGACCGTTCCCTGGAAATTTTTGACATTGCCACCCGCTACCAGATGTATCATGCCCTGGCAATTCTACTGGTTGCCCTATTGATGAGTCGTACGGAAACATCCCAAACCCTATTAACTTCCTCCGCGATCGCTTTTTTAGTCGGTATTCTACTTTTCTCAGGCAGCCTATACACCCTCAGCCTAACCGGGGTCAAATGGCTGGGTGCAACTGCTCCCCTGGGTGGCGTTGCGTTTATCGTCGGTTGGGGCTGTCTCGCGATCGCAGCACTCAGTTATCAATGAGCAGGTGAGCAATGAGCAGGTGAGGGTTCCCAATCTTAAATCGCCAAGTTTAATTGCACCCAGCCACTTATAATTCTCAAATCGAATAATAGAGGGGAAATGCTTTCGCATCCTTCGGTTTCACAAACACCCGCTGCTGGGGTTCCAGATTGAGGTCGTCGAAGCGATCGCGGGTTAGGTGAGCGGTCACAACCTGACCGTCATCCAAAGTTAGCTCCGCCTGAATTTCCCAACCCAGGTGAATAATTCGACTTACCGTTGCAGGAACCAGCGAATCAGCCGGTGAAGTTTCTACCCAAATATCCTGAGGCCGCAAGAAGACTTCAGGATGGGAAGACTCAAACCCATTTGCCCCAAACATGCGGGAAGTGCTGGGCAATATATTGACCGGACCAATAAAGCTCATGACAAATGCGCTGGCAGGATGGTCATAGATTTCGGCAGGCGTGCCAACCTGCTCCACCTTGCCCAAATTCATCACCACAATTTCATCAGCGACCTCCATCGCTTCTTCCTGGTCATGGGTCACAAATACGGTAGTAACGTGAACCTCATCATGTAAACGACGCAACCAGGCACGCAGATCCTTGCGGACCTTTGCATCCAGCGCCCCAAAAGGTTCATCCAGGAGCAACACCTTAGGTGCCACCGCGAGTGACCTGGCCAGGGCAACACGCTGCCGTTGCCCACCCGAAAGCTGGGAAGGGTAGCGATCGCCCAATCCCTCAAGCTGAATCAGTTCAAGTAACTCCTGTACCCGTTCTTTGACCTTATTGGGCGGAGTTTTACGAATCTCCAAAGCGAACGCAATATTTTTACGCACCGTCAAATGCTTGAACAGGGCATAGTGCTGAAACACAAACCCAATATTGCGGTCTTGCACATTTCGATGGGTCGCATCCTCCCCTGTCAGCAGAATTCTGCCCGTATCAGGTTTTTCTAACCCTGCAATCAGCCGCAACAGGGTTGACTTACCCGATCCGGAAGGCCCTAGCAGCGCCATCAGCGAGCCAGTCTTAATTTCCAGATTGACTTCGCTAACTGCCTGAAAACTACCAAATCGTTTGGATACGTTCTCAACTACGATGCCCACAGTAAATGACCTTTGAGGGATGGTGAAGATATTCCCAGTTTGCTGGCGAATTCAAAGCAGTTTACACCATGAACACTGTCCCCTGCATCAGGGAAAGCATTCTGACGTTCTTGCCTGATATAGTAGCCCTAAATCATTTACCTAAATTATTTGTGAAAGTGAGAGGCTTTGGGAGCAAGGATTCTCGCAGAATCCTTGCTCATAATCCAAATCGGATCGCGATACCAATTCTAATTTGACATTTCTGCAAAAGGTTTGATGCTTTAGAATAGGAAGGTTGTCAAGATAAACGATCTAATCCAATGGCGGTTCCTAAGAAGAAAACATCGAAGTCTAAGCGCGACAAGCGGAAAGCAACCTGGAAGCGGAAAGCGACTTTGCAGGCTCAAAAAGCGCTTTCTATGGGCAAATCTATCCTGACTGGCCGTGCCCAGGGGTTTGTTTATCCCCAGGATGAAGCTGAGGACGAAGACGAGGAATAGGAGCAGCCCAACCATCGAGCTGATCAGGGCGGCGTTGGTTAGGCAGCATTCCAACAGCAAGTAGAGTTGAGACTTAAGCGTTGTCTTTCCATCGAGTGCTTATGCAGAGTAATGAAAATCAGGCACCCGCCGAACGGTTACTCAAATTCTTCCAGAAACCTGGACCGGAGTTGGGCGATCGCGTCCCTCCGGGGCAACATTTAGCAAAGGGTTTCCCTGTGCTGACCTACGGCGACACGCCCGCGGTCAACCCAGCCGATTGGCAATTGAAGGTTTGGGGCCTGGTGAAGGAAGCATTGACCTTTACCTGGGCAGACTTTATGGCAATGCCCCAAACCAGCTTTACGGCTGACTTTCACTGCGTTACTACCTGGTCCAAGCTAGATGTTCAATGGACGGGGATCAAGGTGACCGATTTTATGCGTCACGTGGAGGTAGACCCCAAAGCAGTTCACCTTATGGAACATTGCTACGGGGGCTACACCACTAACCTCTCAACCACAGATTTTTTGAGAGAAGAAAACTTCTTTGCCCACACCTTGTTTGGAGAACCGTTGCCCGCAGAGCATGGGGGGCCTATGCGGTTAGTGGTTCCCCATCTTTATGCCTGGAAAAGTGCCAAATGGATCAATGGGCTGGAATTTTTGGCCCAGGAAGAATTGGGTTTTTGGGAACGCAATGGATACCACCGTCGGGGCGAACCCTGGGCAGAAGAGCGTTATAGCAGTTAAGCGCAGTTAGTTCTTAGCGCAGTTAGTTCTAGTGTTGAGCTGGAAGCCAGACTCTAAATAAACTCCCCTTTCCAAGTTCCGATTTCACCTCGATTTTGCCACTGTGCGCTTCTACAATTCGTCGCGAAAGATGTAATCCCAACCCACTGCCTCCTCGCCTGTGGTTACCCTGGACGAAACTCTCGAATAGGGTCAACTGTTCTTTAGCTGGAATGCCAGGTCCCGTATCTTCTATCTCCAAAATAATGGAACGGGGTTCTGAGATCTGTGGATTGCCAGAAGAATGGTAATCAGATAACCGCACTTTAACCGAGCCAGAATCGGTGAACTTGATTGCATTCCCGATCAAATTGGTGACTACCCGGCGTAGCTCCAGGCGATCGCCCATCACCGCCTCAACCGATCCATTGCCCTGGTCCAACTGTACAAAGCTCAGGGCTAAACCTTTCTCCTTTGCCAGGGGAGATAGTTCCTCAACCACCTCCCGGATCAGCGCTGCAAGATCAACCGGCGAAAAGGTGAGGGATTTTCTCCCTGCTTCGTAGCGATAAACCTCCAACAGAGTGTTGACCATTGTCAAAAGATTTTGGTTGCTCCGACTCATGGTGACAACTGCCTCCTGCATTGCAGGGGTCAACTCTCCCAAAGCTCCCTGCTGAAAGAGGCTCAACATCCGGTCTGCCGCAACTAACGGGGTTCTCAAATCGTGGGTCAGACGAGAAACAAAGTCCTCCCGTTGGCGAGCAATTTGGTCCCGTTCATCAACGCTGTGTTTCAACCGCAGCAGCGATCGCACCCGGGCCACCAGTTCATCAAACTCGACCGGCTTACGAATAAATTCATCTGCCCCTATATCCAATCCTCTGGCGACACTGGGCTGGTCGTAGGCCGTAATCAGCAAAATGGGGAGGAATGGCAGATTTGGATTCTGGCGAATCTGACGGGTTACTTCAAATCCATCCATTCCCGGCATCATCACATCTAATAACAGTAGGGAGGGAGGAGATTGCTCAATATATCTCAGCGCATCTCGCCCGCTATTCACCACATCAATCTGGTATCCTTCCTCTTGCAACAGCGTTTGAATTAAAAAACAGTTATCTGGCAAGTCGTCAACAACCAAAATCCTGTCGGTTTTGGCCGCTCGCGCTAACGATGGCTGATTCATGTTAATCGTGCCAGGAAAAAGTGATGAACTCATTCAACCCACGGGTATATAAAAAGGTTTAATTAAAATACTCTTAATTTAGCTTGCAGATAAAATTCAAGTGCTTCCTAACCAAAAGTCAATGCTGACAATCACTGCCAGACATTGTGAGAGTATTAAATCGAACTTACAATATCTTTGCTGATGACACTTCACTCTTGGGAGAGATCTTAAGAAGATCTTAAATCGAACTGCGCTTTCGTTAAAATCCCTATATACCGTCGTTACGCTGCAATGGTTACCGTTTAAAGGGGCAAGTAAGTTAAAGAGGTAAGTAAGTCATAGTCGTCATAGTCCTATTGGTTAGAACAGGATGCAGGGGTGAAACTCCTTCCTGGGGGCAATCCCCCCAACAATCCCTGATTGGATTAACTACGCTACTGACTGATACGTTGACGATAGCTATATTTCTGTCAGGCTGGATTAGAATAAACAGGGG
>JBAUTA010000486.1:0-3892 GCA_049581985.1 Kovacikia sp. | reverse complement strand
CTGCAAGAACTCGCCAGACTCGATCGGTTGACGTTGCGGCTGGCGACCTTTAAGGATAGGGCTGAAATTCCGCTCAAGTTGCCCTTCCCAACCCTTAAGCAGCTCTGGCAACAACGCCTGCAAGAGCGAGTGCCTGTGCAATATCTCACAGGCACCGCCCCTTGGCGGCAGTTTTCCCTCAAAGTTTCTGCCGCTGTGTTGATTCCCCGTCCAGAAACGGAGTGTTTGATTGATTTAGCCCTTGGGGCAGTTGAGCAGGCAGAAAAAAGACAGGCAGCAGGCGAGGAAAAAGTTTCCCAAAGGCACTGGGCAGATCTGGGCACTGGCAGTGGCGCGATCGCGCTGGGGCTGGCAACCGCGTTTCCCCAGGCTGCTATTCATGCGGTGGATTGCAGTCCAGCAGCCCTGGCGATCGCCCAGGCAAATGCCGCAGCCTATCACCTGGCAGATCGGATCCAGTTCTATCAGGGATTCTGGCTACAACCCCTGGACCCTCTTAAAGGTAGACTGAGCGGCATTGTTGCCAATCCCCCCTATATCCCCAGTTCCATGGTGCCGCAACTACAACCGGAAGTCGCCCGCCATGAGCCCCATCTGGCCTTAGACGGTGGACTTGATGGCCTGGACCCTATCCGCCATCTGATTACGATCGCTCCCGACTATCTCCATCCTGGCGGCATTTTACTGTTGGAAATGATGGCAGGTCAGGCGATCGCGGTCACCCAACTGCTTCAGCAGCAGGGCAGCTACCACCCCAGCCAAATCTTCCCTGATCTGGCTGGAATCGATCGATTCGCGTTGGCGTTTAGGAAGTAATACCCATTTAATTTGGAGGGGGGTTGGGGTGGGTGGGGACACGGTAACCCTATCCCCTGGTGGAATTGTTGGTGGGTGGCAAGGGAGTCTGGTCAGTTGCTTTCGGCTGAAGATCGGTTGCTTTCTGCTGCGCCTCATCTGCCAACTTAAAGTCCTTCTTTTCCCGGTAATATTTCGCCGCCGACTGAAAGTCGGTTGCCGCACTGGTTGGGTTCTTCAGGTTGGTGTAGGCAAGCCCCCGATTGTAGTAAGCGTCCGCATAGTTCGAGCTTAGCTTAATGGCCTGGTTGTAATCCTGGATAGCAGCTTGAGGGTCATTTTGAGCAAAATGAACATTGCCCCGGTTGTTGTAGGCACCCGCCTTGAGCGAATTGGAAAGTTTGCTCTGAATAGCCTGATCGTAATCTTTGATAGCCTCAGACAGATCGCCCTGCTTAAACCGGGCATTAGCTAGATTGATGCGCGCCTCAGGAAAATTGGGTTCGATCGCAATGGCTTGATCGGCATCACTCCGGGCTCTGCTGAAATCCTTTTGCTTAAAGTAAGCATAGCTGCGGTTACTATATGCCCGCGCCAACACCTGACATTCGGTAGATTGATTGGTCGATGGATTCGGAGACGGGGAAGGGGAATTGGAACTGGCAGTCTGATTACAGATCTTAGTGAGAAGATTGATCGCATCGTTGTAATAGTTGATGGCCGCATCCACATCACCAATCCCCTGGGCCGTAATTCCCAGGTTGTTGTAGTAAGCCGCTTTCTGCAAGGGAGTTTGGGTATCAGTCTGGGTACTCTCCTGGGGCTGTGGGCTACCGCCAAACAGATTGGGTAAATTCGATGAGGACCAGATTGCTGCCAGCGTACCGATGATCGCAGCCAGCAATACCGCCGGGACGATCAGAGCAGTATAGGATCTGGCGGATGGCTTAGTTGGGGGACTCACGGTTGCGGGTACAGAGGGGGTGTTTAACGGCACATTAGTTGCAGACGGCACGGTTACCTGGGGTGAAGGCTCGTTCCCACGACCCGATGGCTCTGGCGAAGAAGAAGCTTCTGGTCGGGCAAAAGAGGCGGGCACTTCCCGATTAGGCGACAACCCATAGGCTCCAGAACCTGGCTCGGAGGTTGCCGCAGGGGGTTGGGGCGGCGGGATGAATGATCTGGAGGGTGGGCCGGACCACTGGTTCGTTTGATTGGGATCCCACTCCACCGGGGGGCTGGTTTCCATTTGGGAGGTGGAGTCAGGCATGGGGGGTTCCCCTGGACGCTCCATCTGGGCAATTAGCTGGGTCTGAATCGCTTGCACATCTTCGATCTTGAGCTGAAGCGCCTGCTCTAAACGCTGTAAGACGTGACGATCGCCCGCCGCCAGAGGAAATTGACGCCGCATTGCCGCCAGCAAAATTTGCTCGTAGGATGCCAGATTCTTCTGATACTGTTCTCGCTGCATCTGTTGTTCGGCTACATAAGGGGCAGCGTCGATCGCAGCCGTATCTCGGTCAGTCAGCCCAAGTGCTTTTTGGACCTGCTTTAAATGTAGACGGTTCTGAAGATTAGATACATCCTGCCCCGGAGTAGTTCCCAAAAAACTCTCTTCGTAAGACTGCAACCGCTGCTGGTAATCTCTGACTGGCTGAAGTGCCCGGAACTCTATCTTCGTTGCCTCCCTGGTAGACAGCCCCAAACTGTATTTAACGTCATCCAACAAACTACGATGTGCCAGCAGGGTCGCAGCGGAGGACTCCGCCTCCCCCTGTTCTGCCAGATCTTCCACGACCTTTCTATAACGCACTGCCGGGTCCTGAACGGTGACTTCCAGAAAAGGAGCTTTCGCCACTTCCTCGCTGCCGTAGAGTTGGGGATCCATGGCGGGAGCAGCGACCTTTAACTTTCGTTTGACGTAGTTGTGCAAGCCTTCAGGGATGAGAATGCCATTGCTATCCCGATCGGCTGCACCTGATTGGATTCCCTCTGCTAGATAGCGCGTATAGCTCCAGGTGTCTAAATCTTCAGGCTCCGTGAAATGATGGGTCCAGGCAGAGGCCGTTAAAATCACCCGTCCCTCGCCTCCTAGCTGGGCCTGAAGATCAACCGGAGCCTCGACCAGATCAGGTGCGTTGCCAAACTTTTGGCGAAATTGACAATCCAAAATCACAATCTGCTGCTGAGCAGGACTGCGGTTCATCGCTTCCTGCACAAAGCTGGCGGGGATGCTCCTGGCTCTCGTTAACGTTCCCTGTTCGTCAGGTGCTGTTTCTGGGGTTGCAAAGTAAAGCCTACCGTCTTCCTCCTGCATGACGTAGCCGGAGAACAGAAAAATCACCTGATCCTCCGGACGGCAGCGCTTGAAGAACGTTTCGATCGCTTCCTGCATCTCCGCTAAGGGGCGATCGCTCAAACAGTCCACAGTCTCAAACTTAAACTCTGGCTGGTTTAAGACGCGCCGCAGCACCTCCACGTCTTTCTGAACCTTTGGTAGCGGGTTCAAACCCGGTGGGTACCTGCTTACCCCAATCAATAGCGCTACCCTGGACATCTATCAGTTTCTTCCACTCCCACTCCCACTCCTATCCAAAACCCCAGGCTGTTCTCAGTGCATCTCAGCCGTCGCCCTAGTAGTCCATCAGGATCGATTTGAGGGGTCGTTCAAATCTACAAAACCCATATTCCGGGTGTTTTGAGGGTTTTCACTCCTGCAAAACAGGCTTGACAGACGACTAGCTGCACTTCTGCACCCTTGATTCAATCCGCTTCTCTTCCATGAAATGGAATCTATGTCATGAAATCGAATCTATGTAAGGATACTGAATCCTTCTGCAAATGGCACAGGAATTCCGGTTGAGTGGGCTTTAATGGGGACAATCTGTCCCATTCATCCGCAGGTTACGTATCGCCAACTCCTCCTAAGTAGCTGGGCGCAATTAAATAAAAGATGAGTTTGGGGGTGGAGGGGGTTCCACCCCCTGCCTGGGGGCGCAGCCCCCACTCCCCCTTCTTACAATTAATTAGAGCTACCTACTTACTATAGTTGGGCAAACTTAAAGTGAAGTGGAGTTGAATAATAAGGCCTGAAGAT
>JBAUTA010000485.1:0-4395 GCA_049581985.1 Kovacikia sp. | reverse complement strand
GGTTTTACGCGGAGTGAAATCAGTTTGCCGATGCTACGCATGATGGTTGCTCCTGTTGAAGTTGTTCACGGACGATCGCTAATTCCTGGCCTGTGAATGCGGAGAAAGCGCTGATTGCCTCATCTACCATTCCCATGCGTTGATCACCGGGATAAGGCAAATCAAATTCAAACTCCAATGCTTTAACTAATTCTATCCAGTTAATGGGTCGTGGTCCCTCACACTTTATCCCGTGACTGGCGCTATTGGCTGGGGAGTAATGCACTTTGTAAAAATGCTGTTTACCCATCGCAATTAATTCATCCTTGGAATGAAACTTTTGAACCTTCGCAACGTTCAGAATTTCGTTGATATACAGCCCAGGTTCACTATCGAGCAGGATTGCGCCATCTGACCTGGCAGCTTCATTGATACCGTTGTTGAATACCCGTGAGCCAAGGGTATTGTCAGACAGGGTGTGCAGATACAACCTGGCTCCATTCAGGGTCAGCGCCTGGAAGATGACCATCAGGTAATCCCGATCCTGTTTGAATGGAACCGAATTGAACACGCTGGAACAAAACACAGAATCGATCTGAGGTTTGGTGGCAATCCAGGTGAGGAAACGACGGGCGATCGCCCGTGCGCCACTGATAGTAATTTCATCGCTGTTTGGCTTCATGCAGTAGGGTTCAAACGGGATGCAGGTTAGCCCTGCTGCCTGGAGCTTAACGGTATTGTCCAGGCGACCAGCGCCGAAGTCTACACAGGTAGTTCCATGCTCAGCAATGAACCGTTGTAGGTATTCGCCCTCAAGCCGGACCATGTGTTTCATCAGCCATTGTTTTCCGCCTTTTGTCGCGTCTTTGCCGAAGACCCATTGATAGAATCCAACGCCAAAGGTTGTGCGCTGCGCTGCTTGATTACGACGACGGAAAAAGGAGTTATAGCGCAACTCCTCACCGAAGGCTTTCTTGAGGTCGAAGCTCATTGTGATTTTGTTGAGGAACATGGTCAGCGCCTCGGTGTTTTCGGTAATCCGGACTGCCGGATGACTGAGCCGCTGCATGGAGATTGCCGCCAGCAATCGAGGTGCGCCGTTAATGATCTGGTCGTTGGCATCCAGAATGACCGGGATTTCTACGCTCAACGTGAACAGCGACTCAGCAAATAGTTTCGTCATATTGTTGACGCGATCTGGTGTGAGTTGCGCCATATATTGCAACGGCACGATTTCAAAATGATTAAGGCAGGGATAAAGGATCTGCGCGTCAGGCAGGGTTTTGAATTGGTCTAAATCTCCCAGGTCTAACGCTGCCTTTTTACCGAAGTCAGCGCGGGTGGCATGGTCATTCGTGCAGAGGTTGAAAAGGACGTTCATCGCCCGTTCCATTCGCTCAGAGCTAGTTTGCGGCAGGTAAACGACGGGCACCTCGGTAAACCCTAACTCTAATGCTGCGCCGGTTCTTTGGTGTCCAGAATAGAGAGTGCCATCTTCCTGCCGTGCGAACACGGGCATGACAAACCCGAATTTTCTCAGCGAGACTTTGATCCACTCAAAGCGCTCCGGATCTCTGTCTCTGGGGTTTTTATCCCAGGCGATTAGGTCTTTGGGGTCGACTAATTCTATCTGCATCTTTACGCCTCATTCGTATTAGCTAATTATGGCAGAAACTATTAACAACTGCGCCTACAATCACCTATTCATACACCTTACACGGATTTCATGTAACATCCAGAATCGCTTACATAGAAAACAAAATGTGGACTTCTATCGGAATAGAGGTTAATATATAGATATGGAAAACAAATAAAAAGGTGGCAGGAATGAAGGGTTCAGTACAGAAAGATCGGATTCGGGAGGCAGATTATAGCAAGTCGATTGAACTGGGTGATGATTACTCAGCAGCCCCTTCGGATCTCTGCCACCACGTTCTAATTGAACTGGATGCGGCAAACTGGCTCAAGGCTTACCGCAGACTAACACGGCAGACCTGGACGATTCCAGACTGGGAAGTTGCCCACCTCGAAGAAATCCTGGCAAGCAGCAACGATATGACCGAGAGCTTGGCAGTCGCGTTGAGACTGGCTGACCTTCAAGCAAGCGGCGATTGGTTCAAGGCAGCTTGCAAGCTGGCTCAGACCTCTACCATCGACCAGCTTGAGGAAGCACTTTACTACATCAAAGACCGTGAGGAGTGGGTGACAGCGGCGTTAGCACTGGCTCACTACGAATTATTCAACAGCTTCGAGCTTGGGGAATACGTGGTCAAAGTCGAGATTGTTTACCGAGACGGCAAGCCCCACCGCAAATACATCAATCCTTGAACCGGGACACCCCGGTTTTTTAACGTCGATAAGCGGGAGGTGACTAACCGCTTCGATTCCACCAGGGGGGTTTGACCCCCTTCTTTTTGTCCAAATTTCAACCTATCCACAACTCACAGGAGAAACGACAATGGCTATTTCTAAGAAGCGGAACAATCAAGTTAAATCTTCGGAAGCTGCGCCTGCTGAAGCCCTGGTCATTCAGCAAGAGGCCCCCGAAGCGGTTGAGCAACCCAAAGCTGAGAATGCTGCGCCTGCTGAAGCCCTGGTCATTCCCGATTCCAGAGATGACTGGGAACTCTTCACCCAGATTGCAGCGGCGGTGGGTGGGGACCCTGAGACTGGCAACTTCCGTGGTTCGATTCGGACGAGTGAACCTGAGTTGGAAATCGTTGATGCAACGGCTGTTCGCTACTACCGAGTAATCAAGCTGTTTTGCAAGACTGCCACCAGCACTCTACGTTCACGCAAGGGAGGCGGCTTCACGATTTCTATCTCGGCTGGAGAACGCAAGGTTGAAGCGGTTGAACCTGCGCCTGCTGAGGTCGCTGAGGCGGTTGTTGAGGTCGCTGAGGCGGTCGCTGCCTAATTAAAGCTCCAAGCGGGAGGTGACTAACCGCTTCGTTTTGTCCAAATTTCAACCTATTTAAAGTTTTGAGGTTCCAATGCATACAGCCAACATCACGATCAACGTTGCAGAACTGATTAATGTCTACAACAATCTAGAGTTTCAAATCAGGGAAGGAAATATTCCCAGTGGGGAAATCTGTAGCCATGAACGCGACGGAAAGATTTATGTCACTTCGAGCGACCTGGAAAAACTGAAAGCTGCCGTTGAGCTTGTGTGCCAGGGTGTCAGCTATGCAGTCAGGTACATCGATATTGAGGCCCAGGTAGCAGCACAGCGGGAATTTGCAGCCAGTAATTTTAAGCGCTTGTTTGGCACGGGCGAACAGTTCAAAGCGCCTTCGGCTGAGCAGCAGTTGAGACAAACGCGAGGGGCGATGGAGCGCGACGACTAGACGGATGAGAGTCTTGCCGAAGCAATTTCTAAGGGCAGTCCGCTTTAATTCAGCGCGGGAGGTGACTAACCGCTTTCTCCGGTGAACTGCGATCGCCTCCAGTTCCGGGGGCGATTCGCTTTTCTACCCATCGGGTTGGTCGATGGCATCTGAGGAATTTCCTCACTTACCGAATCAGCCGATCAATCTGCTGCTCAGCAGCCAACTTTTGTAGGCGATCGTTGGCGGTTGCGGCTGCATTCATAGCGCGTTCGTTGGTTGCAACCAGCGCCTGCACAAGTCGCCCAGCGATGACCGTCAGGCAAATAACAGTCACGCTGCCGAATAACCAAAAGCCCATTGAATTTTCCATTTACCTTCTGGAGGAACGATGTACGAATCGCTTGAGTTAGGCCAAACGCCTTGCAATGAAGAGTGTGCCCAGGTCGGGAAAGATAATTATCCAGAACAGTCCCGCAAGGAATGTCGTGTCTGGATCAGTCAGCTCCAGCGCGAATTTCCAAAAGCTGATGATATTGACGCCCACTTTAAGATCTCTCAGTTCACGCATGACCTGGGGACTTACCGGGAAGTCGTCCTCAACTATAACCTCAACGACGATCGAGCGGTCAAATATGCCAGTCAAATCGAGCAAAAGTGTCCCCAAAACTGGGACGCGAAGGCGCGTCAGGACTTGGGCCTAGACCCATAAAGCCCCAAAACTAACAACTCAAAAGCGGGAGGTAACTAACCGCTAGGTCACCGAAAGATCGCCTTGAGGGGGCGATCTTTTTCTTTTCATTGCTCGTTTTTACATTTGCAACAACAAGGATGTTACCCATGAATCTGAAAAAGGTTATGGCGATCTCTGTTACTGGGGCGATCTCCACCGGGGCTATTGCGGCTGTGATCGTCGCAGCTAGCTCCCAGCTCTGCCTAGCTGGAGGATGCGACGAATGCTCAGTCGGAAGCGGAAAATCTACGTTTGCGGTCCGAAACTGGCTTGGTTTGATGTCGAATGGATAGAGGGTGAATAAAACTTGCTTTTCTAACCAAGTAGTTTATGAGGGCGATCGCGCTTCTGACT
>JBAUTA010000484.1:0-4102 GCA_049581985.1 Kovacikia sp. | reverse complement strand
TTTGAAGCATATGGGCACCTCGATTAATTCAGCTTTATTGAGAATCAGGCTGATTTATTGAGAATGAGCTACGAACGAATAAGGTTTTCAGGCGATCAAATTCTATTTTTCGAGGTGCCCATATGGCATTTTGTTGCAGAAACTTTTTTATTTCGCTTCCAGCGCAGTTTACTGAGAAGTGAGGATGAAGCCCATTTTTTGTTCTTCTGCATGGGTGTCGATTCGAATATCAACTTGCACAGTCAAAATTTCATCCAGTTGTTCAAAAGTTATCCATTTTTTCTTAATTAGAATTTCACCTAATTTTCGATTAGTGGAATTTTGCTCGGCGATGGCTTCGTCGAGTTGCTTTTTAGAAATTAGTCCTGAGGTAACGAGCATTTCTCCGATCAAATTTTTTATGGTGAGTACGGACTCCTGCATACTATCTTGTTCTTTTGCGAACCCCAGTATGGAGATAATTTTAGACTCCGTTTGAGCTAAAAGAGTAGGATTTGGGTATGTGATTTTTTGGGAACCCATTTGATAATGTAGGCTGATCAGATACCTCAATACAGATGATTTGACCGTTCCAAACTTAGATACTCGAGTTTTCAAAGACTCGATCGAGACTTTTCGTGCAATTGATTGACTTGCGTTGCATAACAATACATGCAGATAAACAATCTCTGCTTGGGATAAAGATCTTGATTAAGTATTCATTTAAACTATCAGTTTAAAAAACCAACAATTTATTTTGCCCCAAATTTAATGCAAATTGCACGTTTTAGTGGGAGCCACTGCACAAAGGCTTTTCCTAAAATATTGACGACTTCCGGGGTCAGGTTCACAGCTTCCCCTGAAATCCCCTCTAATTCAACGCCTCGGATATCTGACCCCATTTTAAAAAGTTTCTCAAGTAAATCACACCTGTAAATTATCCTGGCCTGCTTGTCTCAGATACGTTTTTGGGAAACCAGAGTCAGCAAAAATAAATTCGGAACGAATTTATGCCGTTTTGTTAGTGTCCATTTCTTAGCTTGAAGAAGAGAGAGTTGTACTTCGCCAAAATCCTGCACAAAATGATTCACTTAGTGCAGGATCTTAAGACTCGTTCGATACTGTATATGGCTTTAATGGTCTCTTAGAGTGAACCTCCAACAAAATAATAAACTAAGGAAAAGCACTTTCAGGAGCGAGGTCGAGAAGCTTCTCGATGTTATTAAGGGCTGCTAGTGTTTTACGAAGATTATCGTTTTATATATGTCTCACGAATGAATATGTAAGACTACGATCTGCTATCGGTTTATGAGCAAAGGCCGGAAGTTCAATTCTTTCTCCGGAACTCAGCTCTTTAGATAACTCATTTACAATTGCAAGCAATTGTGGACATCCTGAATTGAGCGCATATAGGTGCAACTGAGCAAATGAAGATAAGCTATCCATTTTTTTGAAGGTTTTTAGTTACCGGAGGGAACGGTTGAGAAGGGTCAAGCTCTGAAAAGAACTTGGGCTATCTTACCCACCGCAGAACGTTTGTCAATCATCCATCCATATACTTTTTAGATATGCTTCAAAACAAGACAGCACTTTTAGTAAATCTCATAAGCCTGAAATGCTTGATATACAAGGAAAAAGAGTCCCTTTTTGAGGCATCGGTCGAGTCTACATCTTGCCAGTTTGTTGTTGCGGCTGCCTGTACGGTAGAGATAGTAGTCGTTCCTGCGCCGCAAGTGCTGTTGATGCCAGATATTTGTGTGGCATTAGACCAGCTTAAAGCGGTGCCGGAGTCGGGACAAACACCATTGGTGCGACTGGTTGTGCAGTCAGGATAGGTTGCAATCACCCGATTCTGATTGATGAGGGATTGAAAACGGCTAACCCCTATTTCTGCTGCCTCGTGACCGCGTGACGTTGCAGCTAGACTTTGCCCACTGATCGCATCGCCTTGAGATTTAAGAACAATCGTTAGGCCAATCAAGAGCATGAGGAAACCAAACCCCGCAACAATCGGGAGGGCAAATCCTCTTTATTTTCGTGACTCAACCTATAAAAGTGATTGTTTAGCTCCATCAGATTTACTGAATTTTTGCGCAGATCATCGGAGGGGAAAGTGGATTAAAAATTCTTGTAAATTCTGAATAGAAATAGTTATTAATAAATAGACTCTTTTTTTAAAATACTAATGATAGAGAATTCCATCTGGGATATTTACTGCGTAATATCGTTATATCCGTAAGGCATATTCCAGGGGTCGATCAAGTCGTTCACTATCCCTTGCTGTTTTGTATTCGAGTTTATGCATAAAGCGGGAAGTACAACGGTTTGCCTATCATTAATCTGATCACTCTTTTCTTGGTAGGCTAAAGAATACTTTGCTTCATAAAGTTCTTGTCTGCTCACAAGTACATCCTGTGGCATATAATAGTAAGCCTGAATAGCTCCCCCAAACTCTATTGAATCCATGTGATTGAGAATTGTTTCTCGACAGGCTATTTTGTTGATCTTTATACCGTTTGTGCTGAATTTTCCCGACCTATCCCCGTCAAACAATCTGTAACAATGTCGGTTATTGTCAAGTGACGGTACTCGGATCAACATTGCGTGTTTTCGAGAGATTCGATTCCCCGGTAGTAGAATATCGTTACTAGGACATCTTCCTAATGAATAAACCGCACCTGTAAGCTCTATAAACCTTGGCTCAGCGTTTGTTTCGATTAAGAGTACATGGCTACAAGGAAAAGCGGATTTCATGGCGTTAACTTGAAAAAGTGTGACAGTGTGGCTTTACTCGACTCGGATAGGATGAAAACGATATTCTCAATAAATATAGCCTCTTTTAAGATATGGATGCTTCAGTAAATATTCGGTTTTTTTTTAATAAAGGGGTTTGGGGAGTAGTGGCACGGTAAATATACTTAAAACTCAAGTTCCATTACGGTTATAGAAAGCCTAAACTCAGCAGATCTGATTAGCGGGTGCATATCGACAGAAATCTAGGGTTTTGATGTCTTCCTCGACAAAATGTACTATTTTGTCGAGAGGGTTTGGGCTAGGGCACGGTTTTCTAGGGGTTTCAAGGGTGTCGGATGAGGACAACTCTCGACAAAACGATGGGCAACCGTAAACATCCAACGGGATGAGAGGGGAAACGGCTGAACGGATTAAGCCATAAATAACAATCATTGCTATTCATTGTTATTATGGATTGAGACGAAAAGAGTGAATCCTATGAATATTTCGCTTACGCCTCAATTAGAGAGTCTTGTAAAAAGAAAGGTTGAGAGCGGTCTCTACAATTCGGCAAGTGAAGTGATGCGTGACGCTCTGCGTCTCTTAGAAGAGTGCGATCGCGTGCGTGAAATCCGTCTGGAAGAACTAAGGCGCGAAATTCAAAAAGGCATCGATAGCGGCCCAGCAACGCCACTGGATATTGAGGAAATCAAAGCCCGTGGCCGCAAGCGGCTTACAGCTCAACGCCAAGAAGCGTAAAACTCAGATGGTGCGTTTATTGAAACGGCCAGAGGCCGAAAACGATCTAGATGACATCTGGTGGCATATCGCCCAAGATAAGCCGCAAGAAGCGGATCGATTATTGGATCGGATCCAAGAAACGCTACTCACGCTAACCAAATTTCCCCACATGGGGATCAGTCGAGAGGAACTTAAACCGAACCTACATAGCTTTTCCGTAGGAAATTACCTAATTTTCTATTTTCCGCTTGAGGACGGTGTTGAGGTTGTGCGTGTGCTGCACGGCGCACGCGAATTAGATGCAATCTTCCAGATGGACGGCTGATAGCTTTTGATGGGATAGAGCGGAAAGCGGGACACTTTAGGAGATCGATTGCCTAGCTAAAATGGCTGTAATATCGGCTTCGTAGGCTGAAAGCTCAAATCTTTGCTGTACAAGCTGTCCTGCCTTAAATTGATACCCGATTTAATATCATTTTATTATTCTTTTTATTGATGTAATTTACTTGTAATTTGTGAGATTTTAGATAATGAAACTTAGTGACGACCAAATAAATTTTATCTATAACTTTGAAAGAATGATTGTACATAAATACCAAGAAGTTCCTGATTTGCTTGATGTTCAGGTTGGGACAGCAATTGACTATTT
>JBAUTA010000483.1:0-1661 GCA_049581985.1 Kovacikia sp. | reverse complement strand
ACTGGAAGCAATGGTGCAGGCAGAGGTCTTTAAGATTGTGTTTTCTTCCACCTGTGCCAGCTACGGTAACCCCCATCAGATCCCGATCCCTGAAGACCATCCCCAGTCGCCCATCAACCCCTATGGGATGACCAAGCTGATGGTGGAGCACATCCTAGAAGATTTCGATCGCGCCTACGGGCTGCGATCGGTAAGATTTCGATACTTCAATGCGGCGGGTGCTGACCCCCAAGGGCGTTTAGGGGAAGACCATGCTCCAGAAACCCATTTGATCCCGCTGATCCTACTGACGGCCTTAGGGAAACGGGAAAACATCACCGTCTTTGGCACAGATTACAAAACGCCCGACGGCACTTGTATTCGAGACTATATCCACGTCAGCGATTTGGCCGATGCCCATATTTTGGGGCTTAAGTACCTGTTAGACGACGGCGAAACTTCGGTGTTTAACCTAGGCAATGGAGACGGATTTTCGGTCAAAGAGGTGATTGCGGCGGCTAAGGCTGTGACGGGCTTAGATATCACCGTTGAAGAAGGGCAACGACGGGCGGGAGACCCTGCGATTCTGATTGGCAGCGCGACAAAGGCTCGCAAAGTATTAGGCTGGAATCCACAGTACAGCAAGATTGAGGTGATTTTAGAGCACGCTTGGCAGTGGCATCAGAAGCGTCACGGGGGGATTGCGCCTTAGCTCCATCGCGTCATGCCTAGAAGGACTATTTTGAGTTTGTTACTATGTTCGCGTTGCCTCTTTGATCCGATTGGATAAGGCATGGCGCGTGTTTGCAACTTCACTACGCCTATGGTAGCTTAGAGTTCTGCGGACGCATAGCTCAGTTGGTTAGAGCACCACGTTGACATCGTGGGGGTCTCCCGTTCGAGTCGGGATGTGTCCATTGAGAAGTCTTTAAACAACACGATTCAAAACATTTGTGTATTGTAAAAGTCTTCATTGCTTATCTAGGGTCGTAGATGTAGGTCTTTTAAGTGTAGGAGCTTAAATTGACTCAATTTACTTTGATCTAGCATTGATGAGGAGTAGTGGTTTTGAGATGGGACAGGTTGCGATTCAAGCACTCAAAGAAATCTTAAGACTCTAAAGGGGCAAGTGTTCTAATTACATGTCGCCTATTGAAATGCATTTGTCTCCTATCAAGACCTTGAAAAGGTTACTATGCTCTAGCAGGGATCCAATAGTCAATAAATTAGATAGCTAAAATCTCAATTAGTCTGTAATCTCTAAATGTAATGCCAGTTTGATGCTAAAGGGTATTGCATGAGTTCGGTAGTCATTGAAAACCCTATTATTAACTCAGCTTTTGTGGAGCCTGAGCGACATTTTCGTTTTGCACAGGATGGCATTACGAATGATGTTGTGGATGCTCGTCGCATTAGCCATTATTTTGTACCCATTGCAAAGGCTAGAAAACAAAGCCAGCAGCTTGAATTGGAGGTGGGTGCGTGGACGCTGGATCGGATCGAAGAAAATAAGTTTATCAATCGAATTCGGGAGAGGGTGAACCTGTGGCGTAGGGGAGGCTATCTCTACGTGACTCCCACGACCAAACGATTACTGGAATACTGGACGCATGAAGATCGAGAACGACGGTTATTTTTCTGCCAAATCGAAGCGTTAGAAACGGTCATCTATATTGCGGAGG
>JBAUTA010000482.1:0-16580 GCA_049581985.1 Kovacikia sp. | reverse complement strand
AGCGTCCTGTTTCCTGATCTGCACTCACCCCCAAGTCTCTAATCAGCCCCAGGGAGAGGTTCTTTGCTGTTTTGTGGCGGGTCAGTATCCGTTAACGATTTCCTGTCGCCCTCGCGCTGCAAATTTGCGCGGGCATTGCGGCGAAGCATCCAGGGTTTAATTCGGCGCAGGGCAGACCCGGTAAATCGCTGATTGTGGTCCTGATCGGATAGGGTAGCCAATTCAACCAGGGTTGGCGCAAGATTCCAGGGGTAGGGCTGGAAGTCTTCTACATCGGTTGGTTGGGCAAAGCGCTGATTCCAGGGACAAACATCCTGGCAAATATCACATCCAGCAACCCACCCTTGCAGCCGCTCCGCGATCGAGTCTGGCAGGGTTTCCGATCGGTTTTCAATGGTGTGATAAGCAATGCAGCGGTTGGCATCTACCACTGAGGGTTGGGGAATTGCCTGGGTCGGACAGGCCTCAAGGCATCGAGTGCAGGTGCCGCAGTGGGCCGTATGGGGGCGATCGGGGGGCAAAGCCAGATTCGTTAAGATCTCTCCTAAAAATACCCACGACCCATACTCTCGCGTAATCACGTTGCCATTTTTGGCAATCCAGCCAATTCCCGCTTGCTGGGCCCAAACCTTATCCTGCAAGGGGCCCGTATCTGCATAGAAGCGGGCCTGAATGCCGTCACCTTGCTGCTGGAGCCAGGTTGTGAGAAGCTTCAGCTTTTTATTTAAAACTTTGTGGTAGTCTCGCCCCCAGCCATAGCGAGAAATTTTGGCATAGTCCCGACTCTGGGGGTGGTTGTCATCCGTGTAATAGTTCAGCGCCACACAGATTACTGATTGCACGTCGGGCATGACTTGATGAATGTCCTGGCGCTTCGGATTTTCCATCCAGGTCATCGTTGCTTGATAGCCCTTATCTAACCAGGATTGTAAATCTGCCTTCGATCGTCCATCCGCATCCTTCACAGCAGCAATCCCAGCTTTGTGAAATCCCAGTTCCAGCGCTTTATGTTTAATCTGAGCGCTCAGATCGGTTGAGCAATTCATGGGCAGCAGGGAAAGAGTCCAAAGGGCAATTATCAACCGATTTTGCGACTCACCTATCGTAGGGGAGAGTCATTCGCTTCCTGTAGAATGCCACACTATTTCTGTCAGTCCTACCCTCATATAAGTAGGTAGCTCTAATTAATTGTAAGAAGGCGGAGTGGGGGCTGCGCCCCAGGCAGGGGGTTCCACCCCCTTCACCCCCAAACGCATCTTTTATTTAATTGCGCCCAGCTACTTAAGTAGGTCGGCCTGATTAATTGTAAGTAGGGGTTTGGGGATGAACCCCAAATCCCTAACGCAATTTTCATTCTTGAAATTTTTAGTTGACATCCGTTCTCTGGGAATAAATTGAGTTTTATGAAGTCTTCTCATCCTTTATCTTCACCCATTCAACCCGTTGGAGAAACCGCTCCTCAGCCCTTAATTGCTTCTGAAATTGCGATTGAAGGCATTGATCAGCCCGTTATTTTGAGCTACTTTCAGACACTTAATGCTGGAGAATTTGGCGCAACCAGTGAGTTGTTTGCCGTAGAAGGGATTTTACAGCCACCGTTTGAGGAGGCAGTTGAGGGCAGGGATGCGATCGCCGCCTATCTCCAGGCAGAAGCAAAAGGGCTGATTCTGCAACCTGATCAAGGAACTAGTAGACCTTTAGAGAACGGCTGCATAGAATTCCAAATTGCAGGCAAGGTGCAAACCGCTTTCTTCCTGGTGAACATCTGTTGGGATTTACTGCTGAGTCCCCAGGAAGAAATTTCCTTGGCAAAGATCAATCTTCTGGCCTCTCTTCAGGAATTACTTAACCTGCGAGCAAAAAGATAATTGTTTTGCTGAGGAAGAGAACTGATACCAATTTAAAGAATGAAGGTTGCAGATGGGGGTGGGGGGACGTTACCCCTAGCCAGAGGTTCTACCCCTGTACCCCGTCCTAACCAGTATGGCTACGGCTATAAATGGGTTCGATTAAACTCGAAAGACGAGTCGGGGATTTCGTCTGGCGGGGGTGGGAGGGTGGGTTTAACTTGCCAGGGGAAGGTTTAAAGGTGTGACAAAGATCACCTGAAAGGCTGTAATAGATCGCAGGGTGAATTGATACCGGAAGTTATCCTAATTAATTAGGGATTAGGAGGGCATGCATCTACGTCACCTGCCCCAATCCAGAAATAGGCTTTTTATTTGGTCTTCCTCCGTTTTGACGGCAATTCTTGACCGCTATGACCTTGCTTTCTCCCCTGCGTGTTGTTCAAATCACGGATATTCATCTATTCGCAGACTCTAACCAACGGTTGTTGGGGTTGCCAACCACGGAATCTTTTCAAGTAGTTTTAAACCAGATAGCTGCTCTTGACCCCAGGGCTGATTTACTCTTACTGACTGGAGACCTGTCCCAGGATGGTGAGCCTGAGTCCTACAAACTGCTGCAAAGTTTGCTCAACCCTTTGGGCATTCCAACCTACTGGCTTCCGGGAAACCATGATTGTTTATCCGCCATGGAGCCCATTCTGACCTGTCCGGTGATTTCGCCTCAGAAGTCCTTTCGGCTTGGAGGCTGGCATTTTTTGTTGCTCAATTCGCAGGTTCCAGGATGTGTTCATGGCTGTCTGAGTGCAAATAGCCTGGAATGGTTAGAACAGGAGTTAGGGACGTTGGCCAAGTGCCCAACGATCGTGGGATTGCACCATCCTCCTTTTATTATTGGTTCAAATTGGCTAGACGGAAGTACGCTGCAAAATTCCCAGGACCTATTTGCTGTACTGGATCGCCATCCTCAGGTGCAGTTAGTCCTGTTTGGACATATTCATCAGGAGTACAGTCATCAACGGCAAGGCATACAGTATTTGGGGACGCCGTCTACCTGCATCCAGTTCGAGCCTCATAGCTCAGACTTTGCCCTGGCGCAGGAACGACCAGGCTTTAGGCTACTTCATCTTTATCCTGATGGCACCTGGTGGACAGCGGTTAAGCGGACAAGCTATGCCCACGATCTTGATCTGGCAGCAAAGGGATATTAGGGGAAAGTCTGAGCTATGAGGTTAGGACGGCGTGCAGAGGGGGAGTCTCTGGCTGGGGGCAATGCCCCCACTCCCCCTTGAATCCTCTGTCCTAATTAATCTGGCGATCGCTGTACTTACCAGGGACTGCCGATCATTGTGAATGCAGACCAGTAGTAGGGATGGGAAAGCTGTCGATCGCGAATATTCAAGCTTTCGGATGGGAGCTGAATGCCATCGCCCATGCCGGGTCCTTGCAGGCGTCCGTTTTCAAGGGTTATTTGACCTTTTGCCATTGCCAGTTGTGCCCGTCGGAGGGCCTCAGCTTTAATGGGGGCGGTGCGTAAGTCCCGATAGAATCCGGTCATCAGAGCGGTGGTGGCGGCGTCGCTGACATACCACAGGCTGGCAACAGCGGTTTTCACCCCGGTTTGAACGGCTAACCCGCCGAAGCCCAATTCGGCGTCACGACTACCCAGGGCGGTTGCACAGGCACTCAGCACCAGAAGTTCAATTTGGGGATTGTTCCAACCAAGCTGGCGCACCTGATTTAACCGTAGTTTTTCGTTCCAGAACTGAATGTAGGAATTGCTGATGGCTCCGGCTTGGAAGTCGGCGTGGGTTGCCAGGTGAATGATGCCGTAGGGTTGTTCTTTTCTAAAGGATTTCAGGTTATCCAGAGTGACGTTTGTGTTCAACGCTTCTCGTCCGGTCCAGATTTGGTTAACCAGGGTTGTGACTTCTACCGGCACTGCTGGCAGCGGAGGTTGTTCCTGGGTGCTTTCCGAGATACCCATGCCCAATATTTTGACATCGCGAATGTTGCGGTAGCGGGTATCGGTGAGGCTGATGCTGGGCATGACTCCAATACTATATTTTTCAATTAAATAGCCTTGCCCGTCGTGGAGGGCGGCCACCGGGAGCGATCGCAATCCCGCATCCATGAGAAATACCAGATTATTGATCTGACGTATTTTCAGGTCGGCGGCAATGGGAGCCATGATCCATTGATACAGTTGTTGGGCTTGGGTCAGATAAGCGGTGGCGCGAGTTTTGCGCGGGTCGGAGATTTCTGCGCGGAACTGTTGAACCAGGGCCAATACCTTGGTTCGGGTTGCGGCTGCAATCCTTTTTCGAATGGGGTTTCCGTGAGCGGTGATGACGACTATTTCGAGTTGGTCACTGTCCAGTTCTTGCTGAGTAGATCCAAAGCTATACAACTCAGGGACAAAGCTGATATACACGAATGCGGGTTTGGCTCCGGCTTCTTTTTCAATGGTTTGAGCAATCTCCTGTTGCTCTTCTACGGTCTTAATTCCTCTGCGTTGTAGTCCCAGATAGGCTTCGTATTCACCCGAAAAGTTGCGATCGGGAGTATCGAAATTGGGTTGATCCACCCCTTTAACGATGGGTGGGCTGACTGGAATCGTCTGACAGTTGGTTACCGCACA
This sequence comes from Kovacikia sp., assembly GCA_049581985.1. Classification (GTDB taxonomy): domain Bacteria; phylum Cyanobacteriota; class Cyanobacteriia; order Leptolyngbyales; family Leptolyngbyaceae; genus Kovacikia. Next base: position 12,092 of record JBAUTA010000482.1, on the reverse strand, counting down.
GGAGGGTGAGGAGGGCACTTCGACTTTAACCTGTACCTGCACTGGGGCGGATTGGGAAACGCCATCGTTGGCAACCAGGGTAAAGGCATTGAGTAAGCCAAAGGTATTGGTTGGTGGTTTATATTCCAGGACATCTTCGGGGGAAAGGGTCGTTCCGGGAACTGCGAGTACTCCGTTGATGGTGAGGGTGACACCGGGGGCGATCGCAACAATCTGGATGGTGCGATTATCAGAGTCCCCATCAGTGGCAATGGGATTAAGTGCCGCGTAGGAAATGGTCAGCGGTTTATTGACCTGGGCCCCTGACAACTGCGTATTTGCTGTCAGAACGGGGCGATTATTAATAGAGCCGATCGCAATTCCAGCGGAAATTGGCGAGGGTAGATTTCCTTCCGCAGCAACCGGGAAGTTGCCTGCTTGCAGCACGGAGGAGCCTGCATCCAGCACTCCAGCGGAACCATTGACAGCGGCATTGCCGATGGTGAACGGCGTATTGGTGACCCCACCCCCATGGGTCAGGGTGATTGTTCCATTGGTGCCGGGACCAAATGCCCCCGATCCGATCGTGGAAATGCTGGCATCTCTGCCTGCGGCATTCACAAACGTTTCCAGCAGCCGAATCGTGCCAGCACCATTGGTATTTTCCAAAGTCACGTTGCCGCCTGTGCCACCCAGGTACCCAGTGGCCTCGCTAATCACGGAATTAAGGGTGATGTCTGTGGCAGATTTGACGATCACATTTCCTGCTGTGGCGCTACTATAACCCCTTACAGCGGTGTTGAGCGTGCCTGCGGTGATAGCGCCGATCGTGCTGGTTAGGGAAATATCGCCACTGCTCGATTGGCGAGATTCGCTAAACGAGCTGGGTGAAGTGATGATATTGCCTAAGGCGAGGCTGGTACCCGTAATCGAGACTGCCCCCCCCCGGGTGGCAATGGTGTTGTTGGGGTTGCTAAACGCAACACTCCCCCCGGTTGAGGTGATTGTTAGACCTCCCGATTCTAAATTCAGGGCCGCTACCCCTGCCGCAGAGGTGACAAAGGGGGTCGCCCCGATCACCGGGGCGATCGTAATATTTCCAGTCGCTTGCAGCACGATATTGGCACCGAATCCCAGGTTATTCAGTTGTCCCCAGGAGACAGTATTGTTGCCTGAATCGGGGGTATTCGCAGTAATGCCACCCGCTGGAAAGGCAATTCCGTCAAACGATCCGGTTCCCGCGGGGGCATCAATGATAGTCAGCGTTGTGGGGTCGAGCAGCAATGTCCCTGGACTTCCCTGAGGGGCCTGGGTATTGACGTTGCCCTGAAACTTGAGGGATTGTTTACCGGATACTTCTACAAAGCCGCCGTTACCTGCCTGCGCCCCCCCCCGGGCAGTAATCGTGCCGAAGAATTGGGTGGTGTCGTCTGCCCAAACGATGACGCGCCCACCCCTGCCATTGAGCAAACTGTCGGCATTGATGACTGAGGAGGAATCTACGAAAGTTTGGAGGGCATTGGGAAGAGGACCCTGTCCCTGGTATTCTCCGCCAATCCGGACAGTCCCGCCATTGCTGCTTCCAGAGGCATTGAGGTTGGCAGCCACCACCCCTACCCGGTTGCCTAAAAGCTGTATCGTTCCGCCAGATTGCCCTGCGACATTCAGGTTGCCGGAAACCAGGGCTGTTCCCGGTGTGGTGGGCAGGTTCAGGGGAGAGTTTGTCAGGCGGATGCTGCCATCAGGGTTGACGGTGAGTCCGGCTGCATTGGCCAGATTGCCACCGGTTAGCAGTTGCGCCAGGGAAGCAGGGGATAGGGGATAGGGAGTAGGGGTTTGGGCGGTTTGACCAGTGCCGATCGGTTGAATCTCCATACTGAGAAGACTGCCTGGTTGGCTGAGGCGAACTAGATTTTGACCGGGAACTGCCAGGACTGTAATCTGTCCTTCTGGGGCGGTGAGTTGGCCGGTGTTCACGACAGTCCCACCGATTAAAGCCAGGGATTTTCCAGAACCCACGGTTAAATTACCTGCATTGACGATCGCCCCCGGTTGGCTCACTGCAAACGCGAATGCCGTCGGGTTGCCATTCAGATTGGCATAATCTACGGGGCCGATCGCGTTAAACCAGCCGTTACCAAACCCAATTCCTGTGGCAGTTGTCGCCGTAAATGAAGCGGGTACATTCAAGCTGGCATTAGGACCCAATATAATTCCTGCCGGATTCACCAGAAACAGGTTGGAGTTTCCACCCGTGACCCGGATCAAACCATCAATTACAGAAGGATCTCCCCCGACAATCCGGCCCAAAATATTCTGAATCTGCGGGTTGGAGAGGAAATTGGCAATCTGTCCCTGAGTCAGGCCAAATTTTTCAAAGCTGTGGAATAGATTTGCGCCATTGCCGGAAAGCTGTCCTCCAGAAATATTGAGCTGGTTTCCATTAGGGGTGACGAGGGTATTCGTCCTATCATTGGCGGGAGTAATTGTCTGAGCCTGGACAGTCGGAGCAAGGGGCAGGGTTGTAAGGGGCAGCGCTACCAACAGCGGCAAGAGCCAACCAATCCGGGTTCCGACCCTGGGGGCGATCGCCGCTTTCCGTGCGCGGGTACTCCCCTGATGGGCTGCGTTGAGGACCCGTATTCGATCGTCTTGTCTAGCATCGGAATGGGCAATTTCGACACAGCGATCGGTAGAGCCAGCGTCCCCGCTCAACAGTTCAAAGTCTGCATAGGTTTGCGCTGGAAAACTCTCAATGACAGCGTTGAGATACGGTTCCCGGTTGTAGGTGGTAATCAGGATCGAAATCGAAGGCAACATAGTGTACTCCCAAAAATTGGATTCCTTGCCAAACGCCAGCCTGAATTTAGGCTGGGGCAGATAACGCTAGATGCCCCTAGGCGGAGAGGGAACCCCTAAGCGGAGAGGCAGGCCCTCAGTGGAAAGGGAGCAGTTCCCATCGGAGTGGGGTGCAGGCTGCTGGCTTTACTTCACTTGATGGAAATTTGCTATCCACGGGTATAGCTATGGTCATACTGGTGAGGACGACGGCTATAGAGATTCAAATAGGTGCCAGGTTAGTTGGTCTATCCCGTGATCGGTAGCGGGTATCGATCACGGGTCAAGGTTTAATCAGGTAGAGGTTTAAAGTGGATGTGTTCTTTGAGTAACTTCTCAAGGATGTGAGGCCGTTCCGGTACAAAACGTTGAATTTAGAAGGGGGTAGACGAATCCTGAAGCGTTTGAACTTGCTTGCATAGCCTGACCAGCCCACCCAGGTAGACTATCGAGTCAACCGCCAGAATACTAAATTACCTTTTCCAGTTGACGGTGTTGGTAAATTTTTCGCGAACCTATGGAGAAGGCTATAGTTTGTCAAGCATTCCATAACCCACCCAATTCCATAAGCCAGATGCCAGAAATTATCGTTCGGCCGGTTCAAGCAGAAGATTTGGTTCAGGTCGTCAACCTGGACCGCCTGTCCTTTGCACCACTCAGTTCCAATGCCGAGATTAAAACTGATTGGTACAGCAATGGACTCGATTTACCAGGGCGTAAGCTTTACCTGGCAGTTGAGCCAGCCACCGATATGGGGATTGGTAGCTATGCTCAGCTAGATCTGGGGATTTGGTTGGAAGCTCAGGAATTTCCAGGCGTTGGAATTGCTGCTGTTGCCGTAGCGCCTCATCGACGGGGTCAAGGGGTGGCTCGTCTGATGCTGGAACATGCGCTGGAAATGGGACGATCGCAGCAAATTCCCCTGATGATGCTTTATCCATTTCAGCATGGCTTCTATCGCAAATTGGGCTGGGCCTGGGTTGGCTGCACCCATCAATATCGGATTTCGGCACGCCATCTGCCTGTTTATCCTGAAAGATCCAACCTGATTCCCTACGCGCCGGATCTCCATCAGCAGGCGTTACCAGCAGCCTATGATAAAGCCGCTCAACACCAAAATGGCTGGTTGCAACGGCGCGACTGGCAGTGGCAGAATTATCTAAAATTCTCTAAAGGTCGCGAAATCTATTGCTATTCTGAATCGGACACTCTGCTGGGTTACGTGATTGTGCAGTTTGTGTACCTGGATCGGGATCAAAATCTGCTGGCAGTGGTGGTGCGGGAGTGGGTGGCGTTGTCGATCTCAGCCTACCGGGGAATTGTGGGATTTCTGGCATCCCTGCGCGACCAGATTTCAACCGTGATCTGGAATACTTACTCGACCGATCCCTTTCCCCATCTGCTGCGGGAACAGCGACAGGACCCCTCCCTGGTAAGTCCTGGGTTTAGTTTTGGGCTGACTCACCGCTTTGGTGAAATTGGGGGTGGCTTCATGTGGCGGTTGGTTGATCTGGAGGCTGCCTTTCGCCTGCGTCGGATTCAACCGGGTTCGCCTTTTGCCCTGACGTTTCAGGTATCCGATCCTGTCTTCGGCGATCGCTCCCTTGGGGTTGACTTTGGCGATGGACAAATGCACTTGAGCCATCACCCTGCGGCCACGATGGTTAAAATTTCGGTGGAGCATCTAACCACCTTATTTTGTGGCATCCGCCGAGCAACCGAACTGGCCTGGACGGGAGAAATTGAGGTGGAGGGCGATCGGACTCTTTTACCCAGCCTGGATGCTGCCTGGAAAGCCAATCCACCCTTTTGTTGGGATTTCTTTTAAGTAATACCCATTTAAAAAATGAAGGTTGTAGATGGGTGAGTGGGAGTAACGCCCCCACCCACCCCCTTCTTACAATTAATTACGTACTACCTACTTACAGCTAGTAAAGTACAGCGAGACTGGCAACGCCCCTGCCCATCTGCGTCTTTTAGGCTTTAATTTTATTCTTTAAAATGGGTGTGACTTGCGGTAGCTAGCCTCCTAAAAAAATTAGGTAGGCAAGATGGGTGCCTACCCGGATGAAGGAGAAATTGTCCAAGTTCTATTGGAGCTTCAAAAGGTTCAAACTAGTGCCTTTGAGGGTTTCCAGGCGGCTAAACCCTGCAACACTTCAGCCGCAAGAGCAGTCCAGCCAATAATGCCACCCTGAGCGCGAACCATTGCTAAGGTGGATTGTTTGAATTCGGGGAAATAGCTTTCGGTGCAGTCTTCTACCATCAGGCATTCGTAACCGCGATCGTTCGCCTCGCGCATAGTGGTTTGCACACACACTTCTGTGGTGACGCCGGTAATGAACAGATGGGTAATATTTTGCTCTTTCAGAATTGACTCCAGGTTCGTGGCGTAGAACGCTCCTTTTCCAGGTTTGTGGATGACAAACTCTCCCGGCAAGGGTGCCAGTTCGGGAATAATGCCATTGCCCGGTTCACCCTTCACCAAAATTCGCCCCATCGGCCCTTCGCTGCCGATCGTCAGCGCTCCCTTGCCCCGCTTAATTTTGGAAGGTGGACAGTCAGACAGGTCAGGTTTATGACACTCGATCGTGTGAATAATGGGTAACCCCAGCGCTCGAAATCCCTCGATTAAGCCTTTCAGTGTGGGGACAATCGCCTGCAACCGGGGCACATCATTACCCAGCACATCACCAAATCCACCCGGCTCCATAAAATCCCGCTGCATATCAATGACGATTAACGCAACGTTACTAGATTCGGGTAATTCATATTCGTAGGGAAGAGCGGAGATAGTAGCCATAAATTTGAGGGATGGGGATGGGAATGAAAGATAACAGTTTGCAGATCAATAGAACCCAGAGGGGGCGGCTGGCACTGCCCTCCGCCTAGGGGGGAACCCTCCACCTCGTATAGCCTTACGCAAGCGCGTTAGGACATTGGAATTAAAGGGGGTGGAGGGGCGAAGCCCCCAGCCAGAGGTTGCGCCCCTGCACTCCGTCCTAACCGATAGGAGTAGTGCTATACCTTAAACATCGGAAGCTGAAGGATACAGGATGAGAAATGAACAAAATCTCATCCCTTATCCCTCCTAATGACCTGCCATACTTTGACCAATCATGGCAAAATCGGCTTCTTCGATCGGGCTTTCGTAGGCGAAACTGCCACCGCTAATGACGAGAATACGATCGGACAATTTCAACAATTCATCCAGATCCTCACTCACGAGCAAAACGGCAACCCCCCGATTTCGGGCTTCCAGAATTTGACTGTGGATGTAGTCCACCATGGCAAAGTCCAGACCAAAGCAAGGGTTAGCAGCAATCAGCAGTTTGATATGGTCAGCGGAGAGTTCACGCGCCAGCACCGTTCGCTGCACGTTGCCGCCCGACAGATAGCCAACGGGGGTATCGGGAGAGGGGGTTTTGATCTTAAACGAGCTAATCAATCCCTGGGCGGCTTCGCGGATGGCTTTGAAGATCAGAAGAATGCCCTTTGCCTGAGGTGGGCGATCGAAGGTGCGCAGGGCTAGATTTTCGGCCACACTCATGTGGGCAACACAGGCATTGCGCAGGGGTTCTTCTGGCAGCACGAAGACCCGGTGGTTATACATCTCAGCCCGAGTCATGGTGTAAGGTTCGCCGTTGACCAATACCTGACCTGCCGTTGCCGGGCGCTGTCCTGCCAGCACTTCTACTAATTCCCGTTGACCGTTCCCGGAAATTCCAGCAATTCCGACAATTTCGCCGCTGTGCACCGTCAGGTCAACGCCAGTGACGGCTTCCAGCCCGTTATCCTTGTTGGCGTGGATATCCTTGACTTGGAGGACGGGCACCACCTCAGGATGGGCAAACTTTTCTACTTTTTGAGGGTCCCGTTTTTCACCCATCATCATCTCAGCCATTTCTGAGACGGTCATATCCTTGACCCGTCCAGAGCCTGCAAATTTGCCCTTCCGCAAAACGGTAATTTCGTCTGCAAAGGCCATGATTTCACGGAATTTGTGGCTGATCATGAGTACACTTAGCTTCCCATCCGTGACCTGCTGGCGAATTAAGCCCAATACCTCGTCAGCCTCAGCCGGGGTTAATACCGACGTTGGCTCATCGAGAATCAGGATCTTGCTTTTCAGGTAAAGCTGTTTGAGGATTTCTAGCTTTTGTTTTTGACCTGCGGCAAGCTGGGCGATCGGAACATCCAATGGCACCTTAAAGGGAGCGGTTTCCATGAATGCCGTCAGCCCCTCATATTCTTTTTTCCAGTCAATCAGGTTGGTGTTGTCGAAGCGGGACAGCACGAGGTTCTCAGCCACCGTCATGGCCGGGACGGAGGTGAAGTGCTGATAGACCATGCCAATCCCGTAATGATGGGCATCGCGGGGGCTGTTGATTTCACGCATCTGGCCGTCGATCAAGACCTGACCGGAGGTAGGGGTGTAAAAGCCCATGATGCACTTCACCAGCGTGCTCTTCCCGGCTCCGTTTTCTCCTAGCAGGGCATGGAAGGTGGCTGGCCTCAGCTTCATGGAAACGTCTTCCAAAGCGGTAAACGTCCCAAACCGCTTGGTCATGTTGACCACTTCCAGGTCGGGGGGGGCGATCGCACTGTGAACATCAGTCATCGAACCAATTGAGGGGTTAGCAACTTCTGTCATTGTGACTCCTGCAGCAATTTTAGATTTTAGATTGGCGATTTTGGATTACAAACTATTTTGGATTTTGGATTTGCGATTTTGGATTTCAACCAGCTCGCGGATTCAAGCCAAAATCCAAAATCCAAAATCTAAAATCCCCCTCTTAACCACTGATGGTGCCCAACGCTCCGGGTGCGCCCGAAAGCGTTTTCTTAGGCGAGCAGGTAATGACCATAATCAGGAGGGTCAGAATGTAGGGAGTTGCATTAAACAAATACCGACCTTGTTCCATCCCAACCGATTGCAGGGCAGGTCCGATCGCCTGGGCACCGCCAAAAAAGAGTGACGCCCACAGACATTGAATCGGATTCCAACGGGCAAAGATGACCAGTGCCACCGCCATCAAACCCTGACCGCTCGAAATGCTCTCTGACCAAAGTCCAGGATAGTAAAGGGACAGACAGGCTCCCCCAATTCCCGCCAGAAAGCTGCCAGCAACGATACAGAGCATCCGCACCTTGGGAATGGACATCCCCATTGCCAGGGCGGCATCCGGGCTGTCACCCACTGCCCGGACGAATAGGCCCCAGCGAGTTGATTTGAAAAACCAGAACATCAGGGGGGCAATCAGCACACCCAGAATAAAGAGCGGACTGATCTTCAACGCTGACTGCACAGCTGGAATGGAACTCCAGTTGCCCAGGTCGATGGTCGGCAGTTGAGGTGCCTGGGGTTGAATAAATGGCTTCCCAAAAAAGAAGGCAATCCCACTACCAAAGATAATCATGGCGATGCCAACGGCAATGTCATTCACCTTCGGTTGCTGAGATAACCAGGCATGAATGAATCCCAGGGCCATACCAGCGCATCCAGCTACTAAAACTCCAATCCAGGGGGATAGGGCCGAGCCGACCTTATCCTGAAGCAGGTAGGAAACGGCATAGGCACTCATTGCCCCGGTTAGGAGGGTTCCCTCCAGTCCCAGGTTAATCTTGCCGCTCTTCTCCGTCAGGCATTCGCCCAAACTGACAAATAGGAAGGGCGCACTCCCCCGCAGCGTGCCTGCCAGGATGCCCAGGGGGACTCCCCACCAACCCAATGCTTCTGCTGCCATTGAAACTTTCCTCCGAACAAATGATGAGCTTAGCGAGGGGAAAAAGGTTGAAGGATCAAATGCTTAGCTTTTATCCTTCAACCCCTTTAAACGGGTAATGCGGTTGAAGAAGCTGGTGGGATTGACTTCACCTCCGGCTCCTTGAAGATCTTTAAGCGACCATAGAGGGACTCGCTATAGAGAACAACCAGGAAAACCAGGCCCTGGAACACCAGAACGGTGGCATCGGGCATGTTAAAGGTACGCTGCAAAGCTCCACCACTGTTGATGATGCCGCCCAGGAGAATGGCGACGACGATCGCAGCCATTGGGTTGTAGCGGGCAACGAAGGCAACCAGGATCCCTGCATAACCGTAACCCGCGACCAGGGAAGCATTTGCCTGCCCTTGAACGGCAGCAATTTCGACCATGCCTGCCAGCCCAGCACAGGAACCAGCCAGGAAGCAGATAATCACAGTCAACTGACCAACGGGTAGGCCGGCAATGCGAGCGGCTTTGACGTTTCCTCCAGCAGTACGGGCGGCAAAACCGAAGGTGGTGTGCTGGATCAGGAAGTAGGCAATGATGCAGGCAATAATCCCGTAGATCAAGCCATAGTGAATCCGGGTGGAGTCAATATTGCCAAGCCTGTAAGCTTCTGGAATCGGAAAGCTAGACGGCTTATTGAGGGAAGCTGGATCTTTCATCGGACCTTCCACCAGGTGATTGAGAAAGGCGATCGCGATATAGTTCATCAGCAAACTACTAATCGTTTCATTCACCGCCCGGTAGTGACGCAGTGCGCCCACGATCGCGATCCACACGCCTCCAAACAAAATTCCTGACAGGGCCATGCCGATTTGAACTGCCGTGGGGGGGAGGCCCAAAAGGTTTTGGACCTGATCGGGAGAGGGCAGCACACTGCCATAGGAGAGCAGAAGCCCCCCGATGGTGGCCCCAATGCCACCCATGACCAGGGCTCCCTCATTACCGATAATCATTAGCCCCAAACGAGCTGGAAGCGCCGTACAAAGGGCAGTTAACATCAACGGTGCACCCCGCAGGAGCGTCCCCTGAAAACTTCTCCAGTTGCCAAACGCAGTCTTATAGATCGCGCCGTAAATTTCAAAGGGATTTTTGCCAAGGAAGGTGCAGAATATGCCAAACAACACCAGCGCCACGAGCAGGGCTGCGATCGGAATCCCGATCACTTCCGCCGTCGATCGCCAGTTAGAACGACTCAGTGCCATAGTTAACTCGTCTTACCAGAAACGCCTTTAGTCAACCAATCGATCTGGCTCAATTCATTTGCAGTGACTTTGTAAGAAGTGCCTGCTGGAATCCTGACTTTGCCAGAATTGTCTTCGATCGCACCTGTGTAGACCACTAACGATCCGTCCTTGATCTTTGCACTCGTGGCTTCCTCATCCTTCTTAGAAGCCTCCGATACTGCTGGCCCAAAGGGTGCAAGACTGATGTAATCATCCGCCAGACCGCCAATCACCTGATGGGGAATCCCACCATTCATTAAGGTTTTGCCGGCCTGAAGCAGTTCAACGTATTTCTTCTGAATCGTTCCCCAGTTGTACATGGTTGCGGTTAGGTATCCCTTGGGAGCAAGCGCCGATTGATCAGAGTGGAAGCCGCTAGAATACACTCCCCGCTTCTCCGCTGTCTCAATCACAACTTTGGGACTGTCCACATGCACCGCAATCACATCAAACCCTTGATCTGCCAGGGAGTTGGTTGCTTCTGCCTCCTTGACGGGAAGCGACCAATCTCCGGTAAAGATTACCTGTAGCTTGATATCCGGTTTAACGCTGCGTGCCCCCAGGGCAAAACTGTTAATGTTGCGGAGAACTGGATTAATCGGTTTCGCTCCGACAAAGCCGATCTTTCCTGTTTTGCTAGTTTGAGCCGCAATCCGTCCGGCCAGATATTGTCCTTCGTCGATCAGGGCGAAATAGCTGCCAACATTCTTCGGCAAGCCTTCCTTCCACAGGGTGCCTGAGTGGAAAAACTGCACCTCCGGGTAATCTTTCGCAACTGCCAGCACATGGGGATCAAAGTAACCGAATGAGGTGGGAACAATCACTGTTGCCCCATCCTGGTCAATCATGTTCCGCATGACTTCCTGAACTTCCTTAGTTTCAGGCACACTTTCCTGCTCAATGACTTTGACCCCAGGTATGCTGGCGATCGCCGCCGCTCCCTTAGCCTGGGCCTGGTTCCAACCATAGTCATCTTTTGGAGCGTTGTAGATGAAGCCCATGACGATTGGCTTGCCAGATACAGGGCTGGCTTGATTTCCCCCAGAGCTTGTCTGAGTTTGTGGCGGAGAAGAACTGCATCCAGTCCAGAACCGAGACGTTACTCCAAACGCTGTTGTCGCCAAAAGCCCCCGAATTACCTGACGGCGGGGGATATACAAGTACTTTCTGTCGCTCACCGTCTAACTCTCCTTGAAACATTGCATAAGGCGCATACTAACCGAAACGCCAACCAGAATTGCTAAATCAGAAACTAAACCTGAAGTTACGGTCATGAATTAGGATGCTTGTCAGCCTATGGGAAAAAAAGGTACCTAAATGTGCCAAATGTGACGGTTTGACAGTTTAACAAGGTTCGATAAAGGTGAGTGTAAAGTTAGAGAATGGTTTTCATGGATGTCATACCCAGGATGAGTCTGGTTACGTTTCATGAATAAGTAGCCAGGCACGATTAAATTAATCATGATTACGGAGGTAGAGGGGGCTTCGGCGGGTGTCGCAGCCCTGAATCCCCCTTCCCAAATCGACCCACGACTTCCGATCCGGCTCCCCTTTTCCTTTGATGGGAGCAGGGTAGCGGATGAGGGTGGGTCGGGAGGCAGTATCAAATATTGCCCAGTTAGTCAAATATTGCCTGGTTAATTAATCAATTTGTAGGTAGCTGGATGCAATTAAACTAAAGATGATTTTGGGCCTGGAGGGGATATAACTCCTTGCTTGGGGGTGCCCCCCCGAACTGTCCCTTTTGATTAATTTCGCCTACTTACTAACCTCACCCAATGAGAGCCCTGCATGAATGCCGAAGAAGCCCTGGAAATTGTTGAAAAAGCTCTTGGGGAGGAACGTCTGACTAAGCTTCAGGTGGTTGTTTTCCGACATACATGGAATGAATTGTCTTACCAGGAGGTTGCCAGAGATTCGGGCTATGAAGTGGGTTATATCAAGCAAATGGGTTCCCAACTGTGGCAGGCAATCTCAAATGCATTGGGTGAAAAGGCGCGTAAGGGGAATATTCACGTTGTCGTAAAGCGCTACGCCGCTAGAAGACAGAAAGCGGAAGCTGAGGAGATGGGGGCCGAAAGACAGACGGAAGTCGAGGGTCCGGGGTCTAGTTTACAAGAGGGGGGCCTTTCCTTAGATCCTCAGCATTCGGTAAGCAGGGTTCAGCCCCTCGACTCAATTTCGCTCGCCCCTCTTCCTCCTCTCTCCGTCTCTCTACCCCTTCAAGACTGGGGGGAGGCCACCGATGTCTCTATTTTTTACGGTCGCGCAGAAGAGC
>JBAUTA010000481.1:0-4143 GCA_049581985.1 Kovacikia sp. | reverse complement strand
AGAAGGAATCGTCACCTTTTCAGGCTGGAGCAATGGCGGCTATGGCAACCTGATCACCATTCAGCACAATGACGGCAGTGAGACACTCTATGCCCACAACAGCAGGCTTTTGGTTCATAGGGGCGATGATCTAGAGCAGGGGCAGGTGATTGCGGAGATGGGGAGTACAGGCCGAAGCACAGGTCCCCACTGCCATTTTGAGATCCATCTGCCGGGGAAGGGAGCCATTAACCCAATTGCAATGCTTCCCCATTGAAATGGTTTCGTAAAGGGTCGAATAAAGGAACTTGCCGCCAGAAGTAGTACAATTGAACGCAGTCTGTGACCCTCTAACCATGCGGCGTGATACGATCTTCTACCAACTGTTTCAGCAATCCCCAAGCCTGCTGTTTGAGCTACTGGAAACCGCTCCTGCCAATGCCAGCGAGTATCGGTTTGATGCGGTTGCAGTGAAAGAACCGAAATTTGAAATTGATGGCGTATTTTTGCCGCCTGAAACGGGCAGTCCCGGTATCATCTACTTTTGTGAAGTGCAGTTTCAGAAGGACGATCGGCTCTATGAACGCTTCTTCGCGGAACTTTTTTTGTACTTTTACCGTAACCGGGAACGATACACCACCTGGGAAGGGGTCATCATCTACCCATCCCGTAGTCTTGAACAAAGCGAAACTTCGCCCTATCAGTCATTGCTCATCAGCAACCAGATCCATCGCGTCTACCTGGATGAGTTGGGTGAAATCCAGCAATTGCCGTTGGGAGTTGCCCTGATGGTCCTCACCACCCTGGATGAAGCAACCGCCCCCGCTGCTGCACGCGAGCTATTGCAGCGATCGCAGCGGGCACCGCAACCGCCGCCACAGTTCATAATAGAGATGGTCACCACCATCATGGTCTACAGGTTTACCTACTTGAGTCGGCAGGAGGTTGAAAGGATGCTCGGTATTACACTTCAAGAAACACGGGTTTACCAGGAAGCCAAAGCAGAAGGGCGGGAAGAAGGGCGGCAGGAAGGGCGGGAAGAAGGGCGGCAGGAGGCTCTGGTACACCTGGTTGAACGATTGCTGACTCGACGGCTCCAACAAGAGTTGCCTGAACCAGTACGATCGCAGCTCACAAACCTGTACGTTGCCCAACTAGAAGAACTGGGCGAGGCATTATTGGAATGGAACAGCCTGACCGATTTACAAAACTGGCTAGAAGCCCAACCCGCTACTTAGTTGAGGGACTGGGGTCAAGTTCTTCTACCCGATCGCCTAATTGCCTGAGTTCCTGGTTAAGTTCCTGCTGGCGTTGGGTCAACGTTTGGGTTCAGCAATTTCATAGGGTCATGGTGATCAAAGTAAACCTTTCTCCACATTAACTGATCACCATCTCTGCCAGCTTTTGGTACTTGCGCTCCAGGGTTGCCAGGAGAGATACGCGCCCCCACCATCGGCTTTTGCCCCTTGCTCATGTTTGCTCCGTCATCCTGGTTAACGCCTCACGGGTAGAATGCCCAGACGTTTGCGATCTCGTATTGGGGCAATCGCTAACATTGTGGAGCGTTCTGGTGAGGTGGCAGACTTGCCGCTCTCAGTCACTCAATCCTCTGCTGCAACTAAGTGTGCGATTACCCGCTCTTTGCTAAGTTCACGGACAAGGCGGAGCGCCTGGTGCTTATAGAGCGGATAGGGGAGCGTTTGAGGTAGTTGATCCATCACAGTGTGGGCCATGCCGATCGCACAGCCGGAAATGCGAGCGAGGGTGGTCGCGCCTTCAAAAACGACTCCTGGGACGATGGCTCTCTCTACGTGCACAAGCCAGGAGCGTGCCAGCATCTTTCCCTGTTCGACCCGTTGTAGTCCCTCAATGGTGGCTAGAACGACTAAGCGATCTCCCATGTGCAGGCGCACGTCATCCGACGGCGTGGCCTTAGCAAACTGGTGGCCCTCCTTCTGGTGAAACAGCGGTACAACCCCGTAGCCATAGGCAATCTCTGCCAGCAGGCGGCCATTGAGGGTATCCTCAGCTTCGATCTGAAACTCAGTCACCAGGATGGTGCGATCGTTAAGGTGGAAGAGATGCAGAATGTTTTCGCCAAACGCCGCTCCGACAAACGCTTCTGCTGCCAAAGCATCAGTCCCTAAAACTCGGGCATCCGGCAGTAACCGCGCCACATTGTCCCCAAAGCGTGGATCAGCTGTCCGAATGACCAACTGACAGCGAGGATTCACCGTTCTCGCCATCAGCCCCAGTTCCAGATTGACCACTTCATCGTCAGTGACCACTACAACGCTCTTTGCCATTGCCAGATTGACCTGGTTGAGCGCCTCTTTGATTGTTCCAGTCACAAAGGGCATTTGGGGCAAAAGCTCTGGGTCTAGGGGTGTTGCCCCAATACCAACTAAAGGTTGCTTCAGTACTTGTATGAGGTTGGCAACCTGCTGCCCCATTCGGTTTAAACCAATCAGCACCACATGGTTAGCCTTTGGTATGAGAGGACGCCGCTTCATGAATTGAAACCGCGCTGCTAAAATCCACTCCGTCAGCGTGGCATAAAGAATGCCGATAAAAATCGTGCTGGCGACTGTCATTGTGACGCTGAACAGATACAGCCACCAGGGAATGGAGAAGGACAGTTTCAACCCACCGCCAAACAGATTGTCAAAACCGCCTAAAACCAAAACTAAGGCGATATTGAGCGCGTCAAAAAGACTTGCCTCCGGATAGGCTAGTTTGTAGAGTGCAGTGCCCCCCAGGAACAAGCTAAACATGATCGCGCTGGACACAATGCCTGCCCGCTGAGTCTGATTGCTCTCTTGCCATACGCGCTCTAAGGTGCGCTTGAGGTTTCGCCATCTCAGTGCATACGCGATCGTCTGCCAAAGCGGTTGGGTGCGACCAGTAGACTGCATCGACTGATTGGCAAGCTTCTCGGTCGTTTCGATATATTCGGTCGTTTCGATATAGGTCAGGATATCCCCCTCTCTCACGCTGGTGCCCGGATCCCATTGGTAAAATGCATCATGCAAAGGAGCATGGCCGAAGGCATGGCTCAAGACTTGCCGGGACGCCGTATTGAGTTCATAGAGTTGACGACAACCGCACCAACGATGAGTGGGCTGCATCGTTTCCTTCATCACCCGCAGCAAATAGCCCTCAAAGTTGAAAAAGCCCTGAGTGGCATCGCCTAATGCCGCCAGAGCAAACGCAGCGGCGGGAAGGTAGGTGGCTTCATAGGCGACAAAGTTTCCTAGATACTCGCTCAGTAAAGCATTCAAATTTTCCTGAGATGATTGCAGGACAATCCGCACATTAGGGTTGAGCGATCGCGCTGCGAACGCGGCGGCAACATTCACCCGCTCGTCGTTTGTGACGAGCAAAATTGCCCGACACTCACGGATCTTTGCTTGTTCCAGGATCTCAACCTGACGGCAATCACCAATCACCACCTCATCCAGTAGTTCGCGCAGTTTCGGCATCTCCCAACGCTGCACCTCCACCTGATCAATGCCGCTTACTTTGACCCCAAATTCCTTGAGCAACACCGCGCAATACTGACCGAGCCTACCGAGGCTACAAACCAGGAAAGAGCTTGCAGCAGCCGTTTCATTCCCTACAATCACCGTGAGACTCCTTACTGCGATCGTTGATCTTGCATTGCCGAATTTGTGGCGGCACACTCGTTTTTTGGGCAACCTATGAAGACTAAACCGATCTTGATAAATTTTGTGTGTTTTTTACGAAGTTTCCTGGGCGCAGCTCCCTTACAGAGGAAGAGAATTGAGAAGCTGTTTCGCTTCAATCTCGTTTCATAAAGGGTTAAACGCGACTGAAGTAATGCTTAAATTGCCCCCTACTAATATAAACAGATTATGCCAAAGACAAGCGGTAATAAAGTCAGTCTCCTGTTACCCCCTGCATTGTTGAAAGCTGCGAAACTCAAGGCTGCTCAGGATGAAAAAACGTTAGAAGATTGGCTTTTGAGTCTTATCCAAAAGAACGTCCAAGACGATCAGCCAGTGGAGCTAATGGCCTTAGACTGGGGACGAATAGACAGTCGCATTGATCATAGGATCGCCTTTTTAGAAAGACAGGTAGAAGCTTTGGCAAACAAAGTAGGGATACTGCTCCATGAACAGCAATCTTTTCAAGACTCAAAAC
>JBAUTA010000480.1:0-2358 GCA_049581985.1 Kovacikia sp. | reverse complement strand
TTTGAAGCCAGGCTCAAAGCTGCCATCCAGCATCCGTTTACCGTGGACTTCCAGGACACGACTTTGGGCGAAGCCTCCCAGCAAAGCTTCTCGAACTTTAGCAGGATCTACTCCAGATTTCTTTGCCAGGGTAAGTGCTTCGGCAACGGCCTGTAAGGTGAGGGCAACGACGATTTGATTACAGGCCTTTGTCACCTGTCCGGATCCAGATTCGCCAATGTAAACAATATTCTTTCCGACTACCTGCAAGATGGGTAACGCCCGCTGAAAAGCTGGCTCGTCGCCACCTACCATGATAGATAGGGTCCCCTGTTGTGCCCCAATGTCTCCACCGGAAACGGGGGCATCCAGGGCATCCACTCCTTTTACCTTTAGTGCGGTATAAATCCTCCGGGAAGTTGCGGGCGCGATCGTAGACATATCAATAAACAGCATCCCTGGCCTTGCGCCTTCAATTACCCCGGTGCTGCCCAGAACAACTGCCTCTACATCAGGCGAATCAGAAACACAGGTAATCACAACATCGACCTGTTGAGCAACCTCTTGGGGCGATGTCGCCAGGGTAGCACCCTTTGCTTCGAGTTTTTCCATGGCCGCCCGACTGCGGTTATAAACCACCAATGGATAGCCCGCCTTAAGCAGGTTCTGAGCCATGGGCTGGCCCATGAGTCCGAGTCCGATAAATCCGATGGGTTGCATAAATTAAACCGACTTCCTTAACCGCTGATACACCATTGCTAAAGCGTTTGCGTCGCCCACATTGCCAGGAAACAGCACAACCGGTAAATCGGGGAACTGGGGATGGTTGGAAGGGGTGCGCACGATCGAAACTCCGGCAAGGACCTGACCGAGTAGATTGGCGGTTCTGAGTGCCAGTCCTGCGCTAAGGGTATCGTTGGAGGTAATGCCGCCCTTACTAATCAGAAAGCCAATGTCTGAAGGCAGATGGCGGATGACCTCCATCAGCAGGGCAGAAACGGCTTCCCCAAAATCCAATCGGGTCTGCACCTGATCAAACGTGAGCTCCTGGCGACTGGTGTAGACGACGGGAGTTTTTCCATTGGTGTGGGCTTCCTTGACTGTTTGAACCGTCTCAGTCAGCAGGGCAGTTCGGGAATCGCCGGATTTGTCCAGCAAGCGCTCAACAGCAATCTCCACTCCCACAACTCCGGGTTGTTGCAGCAGTTGTTCTAGTTGTTCGGTTGTTTTTTTGACGTGGGAACCGACTATCACGGCACCGGGCTTGCCCTGCCGGACATATTTTGCCATCTCTGCGGGGGCGATCGGTTGGGCAGGCAGATTGGCCAGAGCAGTCAACAGGCTGGCAGCACTGCGAAACAGAAAGCGTTTGCCCTGGGAAGCGGCTGTCAGCACATCACCAGCGAAGCGATTCAGATCTGTCTGAATTTCAGCATCTACTACACAGCATTGGTTGTCATGCAGGTGTAGCAGCCGAGCCAGGACACCAGCGTGAATATCTGAGAGCAGAAAGCGATCGACCCCTGCTGCTGGAATCCGCCCCTTCGTTTTTTCTGCCACATAGTCCGGCAGATAGCTGTGGTGATAGCTAAATACAGAGTCACGGGCAAATTCTGTTTCGTGAACGGGGGTATCGACGCCATTCACCTTCAAGTAATGCACACTGTCTCGTGTGGTGCGACCACCCTCAAAAAAAGCAGGGACGAGGAAGTGGGCATCAAACGGACCCAGTTCTGCCGCAATGACGTCTGTTTCAACTGGGTAATGTCCCCGCAGGGTTGAATCCGATCGACTAACAACCAGGAAATCATGAATGGCTTCGGCGGCGATCGCCTCCTTTAAATTGCGGCAAACCTCTCTGATGACAGCAGCAGCATTGTCTGGGGTCAGGGCACGGGTATTCGTTAGCACAAAGAAAATGGGAGCTTCGTCCGCCAGGCCCAACCGGAGAGTAGCCACATCCCACTGCATCAGTAACAAACAACTGTGAACCGTTTGGGAGCCAGTGGGATCATCATCCAGGACAATTATTTTGGGGTTACTCATAGTTAGGGATAGGAGGGAGCATTTTGTTTATGTCCATTATCGCGCCAGTTCAGCCATTCCCTGACCTGGTATGGCCGTAGCCCTATTAGTTAAGACGGGGTGCAGGGGTAAACCCCTGGCTGGGGGCAACGCCCCCACTCCCCCTTGAATCCTCTGTCCTGATCAAACTAGCGATAGCTATAGAATCGCGATATAAAGCTGCAAGCTGCAACGAAAAATCTCAGCGCTGTCAGCGTCTCTACGGTTCAAAATTCTCTACAGTTCAAAATTCTCCACGGCTCAAAATTTAGATCAAAAATTTAGATCATTAGATCAATTGAGGCAGATAGATGA
>JBAUTA010000479.1:0-6790 GCA_049581985.1 Kovacikia sp. | reverse complement strand
ATCCTCTGCCGGAAGACTTCCCCCGCTCAACTTTAGCAACGCAGACCCAGCGATTCTCTTACTCTTTCAGCTTAAGACTGGAACCCAGGGCTAAATTAACCTGATTTCTTAACTCAAGGGATTTGGGAATAAATTTGACCCTACCCGCTCCAGGAACCCATGTCTCCGCAGTAAACGCGCCAAAACGGTTGGAGAAATCGCTAATACAACGTTCTGGCAAGCGATCAACGTATAGATTAATTCCAGCAAAGTCATTTAGCTTAAAGAAATCAGTGAAGAAGGACCATTCCGCCGCAGTAAAGCAACGACTCTGGCGTGAAGGCATCTGATCATCGGGAAAAAATAACCGATCCCACCCTGCCTGAAAATAGGGTGCTACCTGGGAAGGATGTAAGCGCCCAAAATAATGCCCCATCACCTTTTTTTCATGAAATCGCCTGAGGGAAGAAATGCCGCTGTTATAGAAATAGTAGGGACAAAGATTATCCGCACCACCCCCACTCACGATGCAGAAGGGCCAGTCTAAAACCGCTTCCCCCGGCTGCTGCTTCACATAGTTCATATAGGCAAAGAAGTCTTGAGAGAGGGGCTCCGGTTGCTGGTAGCTAGATCGGAGTGAGTAAACAGTGCCAAACTCAACACAGGCTAAGATCACCAGGAATCCTGTAACCACCTGTCTTTTATATAAGCTCAACTGGCTGAAGTTAATGTGCAAAGCAAAAATACAGAGGATGGCAGGATAAATCAGCGTACACCGACCTCCAGTGCGATTGAACATAAACCAGGGAAACAGCTTCAGGGTCGGCACAAGGAAGAGGGTGGGATTAAGGCATAGTCCCCAAACCAGGATCGCTAGCAGAAGGATAACCATCCCCAGACGGTTGCGGACTAACCATAGCCCCAAGACACTAGCGGTCAGCAAACCCAGTTCCTTCAGGGTTAGATCGACAAAGAGTTCCCCAGGAATGTATAGGAGGCAAAGGGCGAATGTGATCAAAAGTGGCATAAAGATCGTCATTCGGTGGCGGTTCTGCCACAAACCCATCCCTCCCAGAATGAGTAGAAACCAACCGGGTCTACCGTCAAATATTGTTTCTGAAGAGTCGTGAAATACCTCCTCCAGGCTCATTTCTGGCTTACTTATGACCGGAAAAAGCGGCAGAAAAACCCGCAAAGGGTTAGCCCATAAAACTGAAATATTAGTTTCAGTCAAATTAAACTGTCGTGCTTCCCCAACAATTTGCAGCGTAAAGGGAAGATAGAGATAGGCAGCAAAAATATTCAACCCCAATAAAGCTACACCAATCCGGGGATAGGCAAGGAACTCATCCCGCCAGGCTAGGATGACTCTGCTCAATGACTCCAGTAATTTAAACTCTCCCCGAACATATCGGTAGCAAATTAATCCACCCATAAAAAGAATAGTAACGGTAAAGGACATCAGCCCCAAACCCGCGATATATCCTAATTCGTGGCTGAACAGCAGTAACAACAGACCCGATCGCACCAGGATCAGTTTGAGGGATAGATCTTTTCTTAAAACCACTCTTTTTGTGATCAGGAAGTCAGCAATCAAACCCAACGTTAACCAGTGAACAATAGCAAGGGTTAAATGATGGGAGTACTTATTAACAGCATAAAAATTACCAAAGGAGAGCAAGAATCCTGCCCCCAAAGCACGGGCACTTCCATAATCCCGTTTCAGTAGAAAGAAAGCACCGACTGCGGTGATCAATACCGTCAAGAGATAATAGCTCTGGAGCCAGGGTCCAGCCCCCCAGAGGGAATAGAGAGCTGCGTAGAACAGATCTGCCTCATCTGACCAGGGGGTAAAGACACTGTTGACGCCATACGGGTAGAAAACCTGATTAGTGACCAGATCCACGTGGGGAAAGGGATTAAAATGCAGGTTTTTCGCAAGATAAAAGCCTTTATATTCCTGGACATCAACGAAATCATGGTTGACTCCAAGCTGCGGTCCAAGGCCAGTCATTCCAGACAGGGGACTGGAGAAATTTTTGATGACTAAAAAACTGAAACAGATCCCAGTTCCAATGAAAGCCAAAATATAGAGCATCAACCATTTATCACTTGTGGAAAGTGAAGTTTTATTCATGGTAGATTCCTGTTCAGTTGTCACTGTTGCAAGAATAACAGGGGAAAAGTCCCAGAATAGGAAAAAAGTCCCAGAATAAGGTGGAATGTGCCTGTGGAAGACAAATTTTTGACAATTCCGAGTGAATGGTTAGATTGGTTGACGGTGGTTAGCTATCTAGCCATTACCGGATTTATCGCATGGCGTGTTTTGAATACCAAGCGTCGGTAAAAGAAAAATTTACCCGCTTTTACTGATGGGGTGAGTTAGGCTAGGGGTCTATTTTGGCGATCGCAATGTCCTTTCCTACCCCTGACCAAAACCAACGAGCGCTTCTCGCCGAAGCATTGCAGCTTTCGCGCTCTTTATTGAATTCGAGTTCCAATCTGGGCGAAAAATCGATCCAGCAGCGGCAGAATCGGTTGCGGCAAATTCGAGACGCTCTAAAAGTGTTTGCCCATCCAATTCAACGCGACCTGCTGTCCGTTGACCAGATGCCGCTGGCAGTCCGGCAAGCCTTTGTAAAAGCTGCGCTGCTGGTGACCCGGTACGCCCAGGTGGGGGGCAATCAATGGCAGGGCACGATTGCTTCCCCAACCCTGGGAAACTATCAACCTGACCCCATCCCATCCCATTGGCTTTCAGAGCAAGCCATTAACCCCCTATGTCGGGGTTTTGCCTTACCTGAGGGAAGCGAAATAGATCTGGAAGAAAGGCTGCAAGCGGTCGATCGCCACATTGCCCAGCAACGACAAATTATCGTAGCGGTGCTGGGGGAAAGGGATGGGAAGGAAGATCGGGAGGGGCGAGATGCGGAGAATCTTCTCCCGGAAATCGCCAACCTCCGCTCAAAAGCCCTGGCCCTTTTTCACCATTTGTTTGGAGATGTCCCCATCCCCGTGGGTGCGATCGATCTGATCTATACGGAAATGCAGATATTTTTCTGCATTGATTATCAAGATGGACAACTGCGGGATCCGGCGCTATGGAACCAATTGACAGAAGCTGAAAAATCCCTGGTGCGAGAGTTTCTGGAATCCCTGAAGCAATTTAACTTCGAACTATTTGATCGGTTTCCGATCTTTGGGCCCTGTTTACCCCAACGCCTCGACTATCCCTGGTGTAATGGGTTGGCTGCCGCCACTGGGTTATCAACGCCGGATATTATTCAGGCCTTAATTCGGGCAGTCGGCATTGTTCCCACCCAGAAAGCAGAGGCTTTTCTGGTTCACGACATCTGGGGCCACCACTGGCAACTAATGCTAACCCAGTTTGAAAGTGACTATGGGATTTTGACCACCTGTGGTGAAGGCTTACGGGCCGGGGAAACCGCTTACACGAACGATGGCCCCTTAAGCTGCCGGGAACTCTTTGACCTGGAAACCGATGAGGTCAGGTTAGATACAGACAAGGCACGGCTGTTTTTCCATGGGGAAGTGCGGCAGCGCTTGGGCTTGCTGTTCACCCATTTAATTGGGGAGATGATTGCAGATGTGGCAGAGTTCAAGTTTGTTTGGGAGTGCCCTGACGCCGCTGACCAATTGTTGAGTTCTTCCCTGTTTAAATCAGAACCCACCAAGCTAGATCTGAGCCTTGCAGATGTGGATTTTCTCTTCTTGCGGGTGCTGAAACCCCTGCTAGAAATTCATCTGTCCGCCCTGGAAGAAAGTGGCCTAGAAGCGGAATTACTGGCGGACTGGGCAAAGAACGGTAAGGCGGTAGATTCTTTGGAATTGCGAACCAGCCTCAAGCAGGCGATCGTCCATCTCTACCAGATCTTTTTACAGGAATACAATCGCTTCTATTTGCCCACCCTGGGCGGCGAAACCGGGCTATTTACTCAAATTGTCAGTAACCTCCTGTATCTGCAAAATGCGATTAACAGCCTCTACACCGATAGGACGCCTAAGGCTTACGCGGGCTTACCGTTTCAGGACTTGCTAATTGTGTTTATTGGCTGTTATTGCTCTAGCGATAGCTATGCAGAATTTTGGGCAATAGACGATGTTCTGGCTGGCTACTTTTTGCCCTGCTGGCATCACCTCCGATCGATCGCTACTCCCCTGGATGGATTTTGAGCGATCGTGGTTTCGTCAGGATCCCGCAAAACTAGGATTTTTGGGCTCAAATCACCTTTTAAGGGGTGATATAGGCGTTTCCAGGCAGGCATCTCACCCCTTGCGTTCAATATAATACTAGGTAGATGCTAAAACTTTTAATCACGATGCTTGATGCGGAGCAGCCTCCCGACTTGGTATAGAGGGTCGCGGAATGCTTCTAAGCAATCCTATTTGAATGGTGAAAGTCTATTCCCGCCAGGGGTAGAGTTTCACAACTCCCTCAGTCCCTCAATCATCCACGACTGCTAGGGGTAATTTATTTATGCTGGGAAGCAAGCTTTTCCGGGGGGTCTGTCAAGCCTACCAGACCTTACCAGGCTTAGCTTCCTCCGAGCCAGAAGCGTTCCCAGACACTACAACATAGAATGATATAGGGAATACTTGCAATGGAACATATTGAAGGAGAATTTAAGGGATCGGGAGGGCTTAACCTCTACTATCAAAGTTGGCTGCCCGACAGCCAAATACAGGCGGTTGTTGTGATGGTTCATGGGCTTGGAGGCCACAGCAGTTTATTCGATCCAGCCGTGCAACATTTGGTTCCTCAAGGGTATGAAGTCTATGCCTTTGACCTACGCGGACATGGACGTTCTCCTGGAAGGCGGGGACACATCAACCGCTGGGCTGAGTTTCGCGAAGATTTACACGCCTTTTTGCAACAGGTGCAGGAATGGCGTTCCGGTTGTCCTCAGTTTTTATGGGGACATAGCCTGGGAGGAACGATCGCGCTTGATTACGCGTTGCGCTTTCCTGATGGTTTGCGGGGACTGGTCATTACAGCTCCTGCCCTGGGAAAAATTCGGGTCTCTCCCTATAAACTTGCGTTAGGATGGCTGCTTTCGGGAGTCTACCCCCGTTTTAGCCTGAAACTGGGAATTCGCGAAGAATTCTGCCTTAAGGTTCCTGAAATATGTGCTGCCTATTTCGAGGATCCGTTACGGCATGAGTACGGTAGTGCCCGTCTCTCTACCGAGTTTTTCACAACCGTTGATTGGATTCATAAACATACTGCCGATCTGAAAATTCCGCTATTGACGCTTCATGGAAGTGCCGATCAGGTAACTCTACCGGAGGCAAGCCGAGCATTCTTCCAGAAATTGACGTTTCCCGATAAGGAATATCTTGAGTATCCAGGAAACTACCACGATCTGTTTGTAGATGTTGAATATCGGAAGGTATTTTTGGATTTCGAAAACTGGGTAGAGCGGCACTTAGAGGAATCACCAAGCTGTCAGCGACTAAAACTCTGTTCCTCTTAAACCCCAAGCATAAAAAGTGATCTATAGCAGTCCTCAATCAGTTGCGAGTTTGAGAGGCTTTGTGAGCAAGGATTCCGCTGAAATCCTTGCTCACGATTCAATAGGATGGTGATAGCAATCCTAAATTATTTGTAAAAAAGCAGTGTTGAGAAAGTCTTTTCCTGCCGGGGACGACTTTCCCAATCCAGGTCGGATCACCATAGACAAGGATCATCAGGAATGCATCCCAATTCTCCCAATTCTATAGATGTCATTCTGAACGCTGCAATCGCAGAGAGAAGCATCTCGAGTTATCGGATGAGACGGAGATCCTTCATTACACTCCGTTTCATTCAGGATGACAAAACTGGGATGCACCCGATCATCAGGCTATCCCATGGGGAATTGCCTATCACTTAAGATAGGGATCATCTCTCTTCATACTGATTTTTACTTGCGATTTGTTACAATCATCCCTATTCAAAACCTTTGCAAATGTAAAGAACAATTAGCTTAAACTCATCTTCAGGAAGCCAAAATAATTAATTTATTGAGATAGGTAAAGAGTCTATCGAAATTTACCTAAGCTTCCCCACAAAAATTGAAGCAATTTAGGAGACGGGACGGGCTTTTGACAAATCTGGCGTGACAATAAGGTGATTTACCTAAGGACTTCTTTATTCAAGAAATGTTATAAAGACAAACGGTTCATTCATCGATCGACTACACTGGTAATATGTAGAAAATCTTTCCTAAATAACCCATTATCCCTACTTAAATCAGATCAAATCAGATCAGTTTGAGCTATAGCATTAATACATTCCTTACACGTATTAGGCTAAATCAGACCTGGCTTGGTTTATCACTCAATTGATTTTCTATGCCTTTGTCGCTTCATTAGTGACACTTGCTGAAGACTATTTGGTATGGCAGTGCCCTGGTCTTTTAAAGTGCAAAAACTGTCGTCATCTGCTACCCGATTAAAAGGAGATACTGCACTCTTGTCAGGACTCAACGATTAGAAGTTAGCATCTGTAAACTCAATGAGTCTTGCTCTCCGTTGTTCTAAAACACAGCTGAATAACCAATTCTTCATTATCGATTCACCTATTTTCAGTCATCAGTAGGTGGCTAAATCACTTCTAGAATAGGTTGGCCTCTGTCATCCCAGGGGCGTCGGGTTTGAGCGGCCCTGTCTTCAAAAGGCTGTGATTCCCGATCAGGTCATGCTATTGAGGCCATTCTGTAGAGATAGGATTTTTACATCGCATCTCTACAGAAACCCTTATTACACCGTTAGCCCCATCAAGAACTTTAGCCCCATCAAGACTTTAGCC
>JBAUTA010000478.1:0-3678 GCA_049581985.1 Kovacikia sp. | reverse complement strand
ATTATCCCCTATTCCCCAACAAGTCTCTTAGTCTGACTCAAGACTTCTCGATAGGTGAGAAGACACTCATTCATCCTGCTAAGGAAATACGACGAGTACCAGGCTGGGACTGACCTTTTCTGCCCCCAAAAGTGTAAGCCTGCTCTGGATGGTGGCAGATGCAGTGACAAGACTAATCATTGAGCAGGCCCATGCTCAGGCGATTGCAAAAGCGATTGCGTACCTTGAGCAGGAAGCATTTGACGGCAACAAAAGTCTCATTATTGCCTCTTTTCAGCAGGGGAGTAGCCGGGAAGGTACAAATTCCATTCCTGATCCGCTGTTGCATACCCATGCGATCGCCTTACCGATGGTTCATGAAAAAGCCAGTGGGAGGATCGAAAGCCTATACCCTTATGCCAAAGCACTTTACCGTCACAAGATGGCAGCGGGAGCCGTGTACCGGGCAGAGTTTGCAGCACAATTGCAACAGAGCTTAGGGATTTCTCTCCAACGTGAGAAGAGCTGGTTTGAGCTAAAAGGCTTCTCCCGTGAAGAAGGTGTCTATCAGGAACTGATGAATCATTTCTCCTCACGTCGTCTTCAGATTGAGGCAGCAAATCCGCAGGATGCGATCGAAGCTCAGAAAATTGCCTATGCAACCAGGCAACGAAAGGAAGTAGCTATTGCTCGAAGTGAACTATTTGCTCAGTGGCAAGAAACCAGTGAGCAGTATGGATTTGGTCAGAAACAGGCACTTAAACTTCTCCATGCTCCACGAGAACGAACAACAGTCCGGCAGAAGTGGCAGGAGTGGCGAACACTGAGGGAAGCTGCAACCGCCGTTGTGCGCCATCAAAGCCACTTTACCCGACGCGATATAGTGCGGGCTATTGCTGAAGCGGCTCAAACCAGAGGATTGAATAGCTACGATGTGCTGAGACTAACCGACAAGTATCTTGCCTCTCGACAAGTAGTGGCGTTGGGTCTGATTGATCGGGATGAACGGTGGGCTAACAAACGGCTCTACAACTTGGAAAAGCAGATGCTTGCTCAGGTGCGAAAGTTGGAGCGAGATACTACGTTTCGGGTTTCGACTCGTTATGTGCGATCGGCAGCAGAAAATCATCGTCTAACCCATGAGCAGACGCAGGCACTTGAAGCGATCACGGCTAGAGGGCGAATTAGGGTGCTTTGTGGGCTTTCTGGAACAGGAAAAACTCATACCTTGGCTGCTGCCTATCAAGCCTGGAAAAGCCAGGGGTATGACGTGGTAGGAGTTTCCCTGTCAGGTAGACAAGCCCAGCGGCTTACAGAGCAAACTGGTATCGGACAGCAGAGTTTTCTTTCCAAGGTTTTTGCGGGGGAGAAACAGCAAAGTGTGACGCTCTCGAAGTTGTTGTGGGATATCGAGAGGGCAGCAGAGAGTCAGCGTCGCTACGGTAGCCGTTCCGTTGTTGAGTCACCTCTGTCTGCAAAGACCGTGGTAGTTGTCGATAATGCTCAAGCGATCGGTGTTTCTCATATGAAGCAGTTGGTTGATGAGACACGAAGGGCAGGTGCCAAGCTGGTGCTTTCTGGAGACTTACAGCAACCCCAGGCGTATGAGCATAGCGGGGCACTAAAGGCGATCGCCCAGAACGTAGGGGCCGTAGAACTTAAAAGGATTCACCGCCAGGAAGAGACGTGGGCACAACAGGTGGTGCAGAAAGTAGGGGAAGGTCAGGCGAAGACAGCACTGGAGTTATTGGCTGACCGAGGGCTGCTCTCCATCGCTGAGACTAAAGAGGCTGCAATGTTGGCTGTGATTACTGCATGGTCAGAGCGGGGGCTGAAGCGACCTCACGACCACCTCATCATTGCTGAGACTCAGGAGGATGTTCAGACTCTTAACCGCTTGGCTCAAGCCAGGTTAGTTGAGGCAGGGTATCTCGGACACTCTGCCGTGCGGGTGGGTGCGGAACATATCCGGCGAGGAGAGCGCATTAGATTCCAGGAAACATCCCGTACCTATGGCGTGATGAAGAACGGTATGGGAACCGTGAAGCATATTGATCCAATTGCTAAGGTTGCGCTGGTGCGACTAGATACCGGAAAGATGAAAGCGATTAATGTACGGCATTATTCCGGGATTGAGTTAGGGTATGCCGTAACGACAACGGATGCCAAGAATATGGAGGTGAGACATTCCTATGTCCTTACCCAGGGCAAAGGACGGGATGCAGCCCTGGTACAGGTATCGCGAGCAAAGTCTGAGACAAGAGTGTTTACCTATGCTCTGGATAAAGAGGTGGAAGCATCCCTGAAGCTCGCACGGCAAATGAGCTGGGAAAAGGCAAGTGAGCTGGCAATTATGCTTGAGGAACGAAGGTTGGAGCAGGAGAGGTGATAAGCGGGAAAACTCCTTAGACATGGAAGTCCTGAGAAATTTTGACACAGGGATTTTTGAAAGGTTTGGATAGGATCTCTCGTAAGACAGAGGTAACCTTGCAGAAATGCTAGACTCTCTTTAGCCCGGAAGATTATTTACCGAAATGGTAAACTGTTTACCAATATGGTAAATTATATTTATAAGCTCTTATGGAAATCGATTTTAAGGATAAAACGCTCAAAGACCTATGTGAGCAGACAAAGCTGGCTCAGCGTAAGCTGGGTTCCCAAATGGCACGAAAACTACGGGCGAGGCTTTCTGACTTACTTGCGGCCTCGTCGGTTACTGACCTGCCCCGTGCTGGCCGTCCTCATCCATTAACTGGAGACCGGGCAGGACAGTTTGCGTTGGACTTGGTTCACCCACATCGTTTGGTGTTTGAGCCAGCGCATGATCCGGTGCCTCAGACTGATGATGGTGGTATCGATTGGAGCCGAGTTACACGGGTCTGCATTATTTGGATAGGGGATTATCATGGCTGAGATTTTACAAACATTTGCCCCAGATTGGGTATCACCGCCCGGTGACACAATTGCTGACTTAATTGAAGAGCGGGAGTGGAGCCAAGTTGATTTGGCAAGAAGGCTGGGATTTACCACCAAGCATGTGAGCTTGTTAATCAACGGAAAAGCACCCATTACAGAGGAAACAGCACTTAAGCTTGAAAGCGTTCTGGGCGGCAGTGCAGGTTTCTGGTTAAGTCGGGAAGCACAGTATCGTGCCAAACTGGCGCAGCAAGAGGCGGAAGCTGACTGGCAGCAGTGGGTTCCGTGGTTAGATGAGTTCCCTATTAAGGAGCTGATGGATCAGGAGGTCATTCCTAAGCGTCGTAGAGATGACAAAAATAAGCCTGCTATTGTTCGGGATCTGCTCCGCTTTTTTGGTGTCGCCTCCCCTGAGGAATGGCAAGGTTACTATGTCGGCATGGAAGCTTCTTTTCGCCGTACTCGAACTGAGCAAAGCGATGTGGGAGCTATTTCAGCATGGTTGCGTCGAGGGGAGATTGAGGCAGAAAAGCTGAATTGCCCCAGGTACAACAAGGCAAAGTTTGAGCGCGCGGTTCACTTGATCCGACAATGTACCGTGTTACCCTCAGAGGAGTTTCTACCTCGAATACACCAGTTTTGTTGGGATGCAGGAGTTGTCTTTACTCTTGTTCGAGCAATTCCAAGAGCGCATACCAGTGGTGTCGCACGTTGGCTAAATCCTCATGAAAGAACGTAAACCAGAAGCGATCATTGGTTTTGCCATAGAGCGAAAGCTGGATG
>JBAUTA010000477.1:0-3475 GCA_049581985.1 Kovacikia sp. | reverse complement strand
GCGTTAGATTGCCTCTGCACTACGAACCCGCTTGATAGGCTTAGGCTTGGCAGAGGGTGAAAGGACATCTTCCGCAGACTCCTGATTCGATCGCATCCAGGTAGGACGGGTTTGATCGTATGCCATTTGCAGAGCAGCAGCGGCGATCGCATGGGGTTCATACTCTTCAGCCAATTGCGCCACAATCGGCAGGAAAGAGGCCATCCGTTCACCTACTAATGCTTCACGAATTTGCCCTTGAAGCTTCTCCAACTGCCGGGCTTCAATTTGAGCGCGGGTCGGAATGGAAACAATCTCTAACCGCTGACGAACATGATTTTCAATCTCCCGCAGCTTGCGGCGATCCAGGGAATGGACAATGGAAATCGCCGTTCCCTCTTTGCCAGCGCGACCCGTACGACCAATCCGGTGAACGTAATTCTCGACACTGTCCGGCAGGTCGTAGTTGATCACATGGGTCAGATCATCCACATGGATCCCCCGTGCTGCAATATCTGTTGCAACCACCCAACGCACTTGCCGTTGACGGAAACGAAGCAATAGCCGCTCCCGCTGAGTCTGGCTCAGATCACCGTGATATTCATCGACGCTGTGGCCAGCCGCCTGGAGTTGGCTGGTTAACTCAGCCGCCGCCTTACGGGTACGAACGAAAATTAGCGCTGCTTCGGGATCTTCCAGTTCTAAAATCGGCAGCAGAGCCCGAGCCTTAGTCCAACCACGCGGGATCATATATGCAACCTGATTAATCCGGGTAGGCGCGGCTTTTGGTTGCTCGATCGCAACGGTGACTGGCGATCTTAAGAACTTTGTAATGAGCTTCCGAATGGAGGGATCCATCGTTGCCGAGAAAAATGCTGTTTGCCGCTCAATGGGCACCTGATTCAGGATCTTTTCAACATCCTGAATGAAGCCCATGTTCAGCATTTCATCTGCTTCATCCAACACCAACCAGCCCAGGTTGTTCAATTTAAGATCCCCCCGGCTTAGCAGGTCGAGGACCCGTCCGGGAGTACCCACTACGATCTGAGCACCCCGCTGTAAACGGGATACCTGAGGCTCAATTGCTTGCCCACCGTAGATCGTAACGACCCGCAACCGGCGATCGTCGCTGAAGGTCCGAATTGCCTGACAAACCTGAAGCGCTAATTCACGGGTAGGGGTCAAAATTAGGGCCTGGACGGCTGGAATTCTGACGTCTATGCGCTCCAGGATGGGTAATGAAAAGGCTGCGGTTTTACCAGTTCCCGTTTGCGCTTGACCAACCACATCCCGCCCCGATAAGAGATGGGGGATCGATTGGGCCTGAATCGCTGTTGGGGCGGTGAATCCGATCGATTCCAGGTGACGAACACGAGTTTCAGAAAGTCCAAGGCTATTAAACGAAAGGGTCATTGAATCTCCTAAATAATTTTTGGGGTCAATTGGGTACAAAAAGATCGAGGCTTTCAGGAAGTCTGGAAGCAGGCATCCTTTATGAATTGCGAGAAGGCTATAGAACAGTAGATAGCTGGGTGCGCGTTAAATCAGCAGCCGTTGCAATGTGACCATAGAGGTCATAGATACCAGCATTGGTAATTTCCACCGGCACCAGGGAACCTAAGCGAGCTTCTCCCTGAACGTAGACCAGCCCATCTACTTCAGGAGAAAATCGAGCGGATCGACCAATTAACTCTCCTGTCTCAGGATTCTCTTGCTCGATCAGCACATCCATTACCCTGCCGATTTCTGCATGATTTTTTCTCCGAGAAATCGACTGTTGCAAGGTCATCAGGGCATCCCTGCGAGCATCCATGACCGATTGGGGTAATTGATTGGGCAAGCTGAAAGCGGGTGTTCCTTCTTCAGGGGAAAAGGTAAACACACCCACATGATCAAACTCATGGCGTCGAACAAACTGCAGGAGGTGCTCAAAATGCTCATCAGTTTCGCCTGGAAACCCAACAATAAAGGTTGTCCTTAAGACAGCATTGGGGATCGCTGCCTTAATCCGCTCAATAATGGCATCGTTGACCTGCCCCTGCCAGGGACGGTTCATGGCGCGCAAAATCTCTGGATGGGAATGTTGCAGCGGCAAATCTAAATACGGTAAAACGTTGGGCGTTTCCAGAATTGCCCGAATCACCTCAGGGGTTAAGCCCGTTGGGTAGGCATAATGCATCCGGATCCAAGGAATATTGACTTCACCCAAAGCCCGCAGTAGCTCAGCCAACCTTGGCTTACCGTAAAGATCCAGTCCATAGTTAGTGGTGATTTGAGAAATCAGGATAATTTCCTGAACCCCTTCGGATCCAAGCTGTTTTGCCTCCGCCACAATAGACTCAATCGATCGCGACCGCTGATCCCCGCGCAGATGGGGAATAATGCAAAAGGCACAACGATAGTCACAGCCCTCTGCAATTCGTAAATAGGCAACTCCTTCTGTAGTGGTACGGTACCGCGGCGTAGTTTCATCCGCAATATAGGTTGGTTCCGAAGACACCTCCTTAACACGCTCTCCGGCTTCCGACCGTTCAACTACCTCAACAATCTTGTGGTAATCACCGGTTCCAACCAGGGCAACCGCTTCCGGCAGTTCCTCCAACAGTTGCTCCTGGAAATGCTGAGCCATACAGCCTGCAATTACAATCTTTTTGTTGGCTTCCGCCAACTCAACCAAGGTACGAACCGATTCCTCGCGTGCTGCCTGAATGAAACTACAGGTATTGACGATGACGTAATCAGCAAGTTCCTCGTTTGAATCAACCTGATAACCTGCTTGAACCAGAAGTCCTAGCATGTGCTCTGTGTCAATTCGATTCTTTTCGCAGCCCAAATGAGTGACAGCAATTGTCGGCTTTTTGCCCATGAAGTAAGAGTTGAAAGAGTAAGGAAAGTGTGTCCAGTCGTTAAGCTGTAGCGATCGCTCATGCGACGGATAATCCCTCGCTTTCAAATCCCGCGGCAAACTGCCTGACGGATAACAACAACTGCAATCGCCCAGATGACGTTAAAAGCATCATAACGCAAAATTGCGAATATTACGATCTGTTACGCAGAATTCGCTTTATCTATCTCAAATATCCATCTTAATCGTCGTAACCCAGTCATCAGGGCCGGGGGGCAAAGGCGGAAACCCTGAGGGAGCGGACGCGGGCACCCTTCCCAGGCAAAATTATCTTTAATTTAATCAGGTTCAGCTATTTAGCCCTGAATTTGTGTTAGCTTTATTGACGGCGTGCAATCACGCTAACAAGGGTCGCTAGCTCAGCGGTAGAGCATTCGGCTTTTAACCGACTGGTCTCGGGTTCGAATCCCGGGCGACCCATATTTTTAATTCAGCGGTAGAGTATTTGGTTTTTAGCCGATTGGTCGTTGGGTTCAGACTCCGAGTGAATCTCTATTTTATGTTTGTTAAGAGTGGAGAAATCGGCAGGGTGAGCAAGTAGGTAGGTAAATAGGTGGAAGACTCAGGAGACTGGTCCTATTGTTTTCTGAA
>JBAUTA010000476.1:0-7995 GCA_049581985.1 Kovacikia sp. | reverse complement strand
GCCCATCCAGACTTTCTGCTGCTGCATCAAGAATTAACAGGCAATTAATCGCTCCTTGAGCGACTACATCATTTTTGGAGGACAAAATGATTTCACTCCAGCAAGCACGTAAGTTTTTGCTAACGATTAGTATGGCTTTCTTGCTCTCAACTGCCATAGCGTTTGGTTTCGCGTCCGAAAATAGTTGGGCTGCACCGCCACTGACGTTACGCATGAGCCAGCCGCAAACGCAAATTGCAGCCATGAATCGAGCCAAGGCCGTTACAAAGAACATTGAAGGCAAAGCCCAGGAAATGATGGGTAACATCACAGGTGATCCCAAAGGCCAGGTGAGGGGAAAAGCCAAGCAGGTTGAAAGTCAGGCTCGTCATGCAACCGAAGATGTCAAAGATAGCGTGCGGTTGAAAGGCAGAGCCAAGGCCGTCACCAAGAATGTTGAGGGCAACGTACAGGGAGCGGTTGGCAAGATCACGGATAACCCTAAAGACCAGATGATGGGAAAAGCCAAGCAGGTTGAAAGTCAGGCTCGTCATGCCGCCGAAGATGTGAAGGCGAAGGGGCGAGACCTGCTCAGGTAAGACGTCCCTTGACCATGAGCCATAACCTCGCGATCGCTGGGCAACATAGGGCAATCTCCCTTGCGCCCAGTCAAAACACTCACAGAAAGTCGTAATCAGATTGAACAGTAGGATTTATAGCGATTTGCCCTTGGGTGAAGTACAGAAATGTGAGGTACAGTGGGGCGCGAACCACCCTGACTGTACCTCACACCCTTGAAAAGGGCTTTAGAACTTGATGAGCTTGAAGGAGAGCAATAGGATGAATTCTATTCAAAAGCAGGGAAAACTGGTTATTATTGGCGGCGCAGAAGATAAGGAAGGCGATTGTCTGATTCTGCGAGAGTTTGTTCGCTGTGCTGGCGGCAGTAAAGCGAGAATTGTGGTTTTAACTGCGGCTACTAGTGACCCTCAAGCAGTGGGCGAAAACTACATCAGAGTCTTCAGGCAGATCGGGGTTGAAGATGTGCAAGTCTTTCATACTCGCGATCGCGATGATGTGGATAGTCATGAGGGGCTAGATTTGGTCAAGCAAGCAACTGGAGTCTTCTTTACTGGGGGCGATCAGGCGCGGATCGTGGACACGATCAAAAAGACTAAAGTCGATACCCTCATTCACGATCGCTACGCCAGGGGATTAGTCGTAGGGGGAACCAGCGCAGGAGCGGCCATCATGCCTGATCAGATGATTGTCGAAGGAGAAGGTGAAACCGAGCCTAGACTTGAGATAGCAGAAATGGGTGATGGGCTAGGCTTCCTTCCCAAAGTTGTCATCGATCAGCATTTCGCCCAACGAGGACGGTTGGGGCGTCTGCTCTCTGCCCTCATCCAGGATCCATCCTTGTTAGGGTTTGGTATTGATGAGAACACGGCAATTGTTGTCAGTGGCGATGAATTAAAAGTTGTGGGCAGTGGCTCAGTCACCGTCTTAATGGAGTCAGAATCTGGCTATAACAATCTTTCTGATCTTAGAGAAGACGATAGCATGGCAATTTTCGATGTTAAGCTCCATATTTTGCCTCATGACTACCGCTTCAATCTCAAGACTCTTAAACCCTTACGCCCTGAAACCCAAGCAAAAAAGGGAAAAGCGAAGTTGGATAGGCATGAAGGATCGACGGTCCCGGCTTAAATGAGTGGCCGCCCACTTTAGACTGACAAGCAGCAAAAGACTGACAAGCAGCAAAAGTGGGCTTAATTGTTATCCCAATTCAAGTAGCGAGCAGAGCAGATTGGGGACGGGGTGCAGGGGTGGAACCCCTGGCTGGGGGCGAAGCCCCCACACCCCCATCTGCAACCTTTATTTTTTAAATTGGTATAATCCCCATTCCTTAGGAGAATGCGGCAGATCAGAACCCTCCAACCTCCTCTTGGCAAGGGGAGTGCCGCAGGCGGTGGGGTAGATAGGCAACGAGCACCGTTCAAATCAGGATTACACCCATCACTCCAGACCCTTTCGGGGGACGGGGGGGAGTTAGCCCCCCCCATTGCGGCTACCATGTATACACAAGTCTGGGTCAAGGCAAACCCACCCCCAGCCCTCTCTAAACGAAATCCCGGCTTGCGTTTCGAGGCTGGGGTCGTGATCAAAACCTGGCTTCCATCCCAGGTTCAAGCTTAGGGTGCATTGGGCCTGACTGATTGCCCTGAATTCTCGCTACATTGGCCTCAAACTCATCGCCCCAACCCCTTTCGGGGTGTGTGGGGTCCTAACTCCCCCACGAGGCGGGGGACAATGGATTTTCTGTGACGCTGGGCCACAGAAAATCCATTGGCAGGGGGGAAGCCCCCTGGCAGAGGATTGGGTTTAACATAAGATGGGTAGCCACCGTAGTAGAGATCTT
Organism: Kovacikia sp.; assembly: GCA_049581985.1. Taxonomy (GTDB): domain Bacteria; phylum Cyanobacteriota; class Cyanobacteriia; order Leptolyngbyales; family Leptolyngbyaceae; genus Kovacikia. The sequence goes on along the minus strand of JBAUTA010000476.1, from coordinate 5,594 downwards.
TCCACCAGGGGGCTAACCCCATCCCTATTGAGAGACTGCGGCACTCTGGAGTTCACCGGGCTTTATCGTTAACTCCTGGGTCTGTTCGCCTCGTTGCAAAGTGAACTTGAGCGCTTGATTGATTTTGCTCTTTTCTACCGCAGCCTGGAGTTGTTCAGCGGTGGTCACTGTCTGCTCTCCGACCTGGGTAATCACATCACCTCGACGGATACCTGCCTTGGCAGCCGGACTGTTAGGCAACACCTGAACCACCAAGACGCCGTTGATCTCAGGCACCGTAAGGGCGGAATTAGGGTCGCTGTTGGATTGTTTTGCCAATTCGGGGGTGAGGCTCAACATGCGAACGCCAATGTAGGGATGCTGAACCTTGCCACCGTTTGCCAAAGTATCTTTGATGGTCTTGGCTTTGTCGATCGGAATCGCAAATCCAATTCCCTGAGCATCGGCGCGAATAGCCGTGTTGATCCCAATCACCTCACCCCGATCGTTGACCAGGGGACCGCCAGAATTACCGGGGTTAATCGCCGCATCCGTCTGAATAAAATCTGTGCGTTTGTCGGGAATCCCAACCTGAGCGCTGGATCGACTGAGGGTGCTGATGATGCCCAGCGTCACCGTGTTATCTAAGCCAAGGGGGTTGCCCACCGCGATCGCCCAATCGCCCACCTGCAAATCGGCAGAACGCCCTAATGGCGCAACGGGCAGGTTCTTCCCGTCTACCTTGACCACTGCCAGGTCAGACGGTTCATCGAGTCCCCGAACTTTACCCACCAGTTTGCGCCCATCCTTGAGCGTCACAGTTACCGTATCTGCACCACTGACCACATGGGCATTGGTCAGAATAATGCCACTGGCATCAATCACGAAACCGGAACCTTCTCCCCGCTGGAGGTATTCCTTGGGCTGACTATAAAACGATCCGTCTCCAAAGAAGTCGCGGAAAAACGGGTCACTGAACATGGGATTGGGACTGGCTGTAATCGTGCGTTCAGTGTCAATGCGCACGACTGCCGGACCTACTCGCTGCACCGCTGCTGCCACAAAGCTACGGGTCATATTTTTGATCGCTTCAGCTTTGGGAGAAACAGGGGAAGGGGCGATCGTCCCACTCTGATCTGGGGAACTGACTGCCGCCGGAACCTCCGTGTCAGGCAGCAACGCCTGTAAGCGGGACAGTAACGGGTTCGGAAATGCCCACAACGCAGATAGGGTCAATACCGCACTGAGTATAGACACCAGAACATACGTGCCAATTTGCCGCAGCGGCGAGAAACGTTCCTCAGACAGTGACATGGTTTGCTTCTCCAAACAGGCTAGTACAACAAAAATAAAGTTTTGAAAGGGGTGAAGGGGGGCCCCCCCTACTTGGAAGCGAAGCCCCCAAACCCCCATGGTGCAAAATTTAGTATTTGTAACCCCAGGGTTAGGATTAGGGAATCAGCAGTAATCTACAAAGGCTTATGCTAACAGTTAGTCAAGAGCCTATTGTTCAACGGACACTCTCTTTCATCTCCTGTCCTGATCAAGTTGGCGATCGCGATACGAAGTCATGACTCTAGACAAAATGGTTGGGCAGGTGGAGTTTTTACAGAAGTAGGGTAGCCATAGAAGTAGGGTAGCCCAAAGGCTACCCTACCGCTAGCTAGACGAATTTAGCTCACTTCGACTCGATAAAGTCGGCATCAATGACATCATCGCTGCTTTGGGCTTGTCCAGGGGTGCTGCTGCTGTTAGAGGCACTACCGTTGGCTTGAGCACCATTGGCCTGACCGTAGATAGCACTACCTACCTGCATCAACGCCTGTTGCAGCTCGGTGGTGAGAGACTTCATCCGATCGTAGTTATCCTGATTCATAGCTTCCCGCAGATCCTTAACCAGGGCTTCTACCCGGCTCTTTTCAGCCGCAGGCACCTGACCATTCAGGTCTTGTAGCTGCTTTTCAGCCTGGTAGGCGAGGGAGTCTGCCGTATTCTTCGTATCAATCTGCTCCCGTTGTTGGTGATCGGCTTCAGCATTGCGCTTTGCGTCTTCCACCATGCGATCGACTTCATTTTGATCCAGGGTTGAAGACCCAGAAATCGTGATGGATTGGGTTTTACCCGTCCCCTTGTCTTTAGCCGAAATGGAGAGAATCCCACTGGCATCAATATCAAAGGTGACTTCAATCTGGGGAACCCCCCGGGGAGCGCTAGGAATGCCATCCAGACGGAAGGTTCCCAGGCTCTTGTTGCCGCTTGCCATCTGCCGTTCGCCTTGCAAAACGTGGATTTCCACATTGGATTGCCCATCCGCAGCCGTGGAGAAGACCTCCGACTTTTTGGCGGGAACGGTCGTATTACGGGGAATGATTGTCGTCATCACCCCTCCAAGCGTTTCCACCCCCAGGGAGAGGGGAGTCACATCCAGCAGCAACATGTCGGTCACTTCCCCAGACAGCACCCCTGCCTGAACCGCTGCACCGATGGCAACCACCTCATCCGGGTTAACGCTCATGTTGGGTTCTTTGCCCGTCAGGCGGCGAACCAGATCTTGCACTGCCGGAATCCGGGTTGAACCACCCACCAGTACGACTTCGTCAATGTTTGTAGAGCCGAGCTTGGCATCCCGTAAAGCTTGTTCCACAGGAATCCGGCAACGATCGAGCAGATCGGAACACATTTCCTCAAACTTCACCCGGGTCAGGTTCAGTTCCAAATGCTTGGGACCTTCAGCCGTTGCCGTAATGAAGGGCAGGTTAATATTGGCCTGAGTCGCGCTAGAAAGCTCGATCTTGGCTTTTTCAGCCGCTTCGGTCAACCGTTGCAGGGCTTGCTTGTCCTTCCGCAAATCCACCCCTTCATTGCGCTTGAACTCTTCCGCAATCCAATCCACGATTTTCCTGTCAAAGTCGTCACCGCCCAGGTGGGTATCGCCACTGGTGGCTCTCACTTCCACCACGCCATCACCCACTTCTAGAACGGATACGTCAAACGTGCCGCCCCCCAGGTCAAACACCAGGATCGTTTCGTTATGCTTTTTGTCTAGCCCATAGGCAAGGGCTGCTGCTGTTGGCTCATTCACGATTCGCAGGACTTCGACTCCGGCAATCTTTCCAGCATCTTTAGTTGCCTGCCGTTGAGAGTCATTAAAGTAAGCGGGAACCGTCACCACTGCCTGCGTTACTTTTTCTCCCAGGTATTTGCTGGCATCGTCCACCAGCTTGCGCAACACCTGAGCAGAAATTTCTTCGGGCGCAAACTTTTTGCCCGCAGCGGAACTATCCAACTTTACATTGCTGCCGTCCTGCACGACCTTGTAAGCAACCTGTTTTGCTTCCTGGGTAATTTCGTCGTGCTTCCGCCCAATAAATCGCTTGACGGAATAGAACGTGTTTTCGGGATTCATCACTCCCTGGCGTTTAGCAATTTGACCCACCAGGCGATCGCCATTCTTTGCATACGCTACGACAGAAGGAGTGGTTCGCCCTCCTTCTGAGTTAGCAATCACGACAGGTTGTCCACCTTCCATCACTGCTACACAGGAGTTAGTTGTGCCCAAGTCAATCCCAACTACCTTAGCCATTATCTCCAGACCTCGCATTCATTCGTTCTCATGCACCCAGCCTACTGAATCCCTGGGGAGAAATAGGTTCGGTCGAGCGTCCAATCCTGCGGGTGATTCCCGTACTTGTCGCAGACGGGGGAGAGGGAGGGGAGGGGGGATTTGGCCTGAGTCAGTCGATCGCTGTTGTCCCATCCTCCTTACCCATCTTCCTGATATAGCCGTAGCCCTATGGATTAGGACGGGGTGCAGGGGTGAAACCCCTGGTTGGGGGCAACGCCCCCACTCCCCCTTTAATCCTTTGTCCTGATCAAACTGGCGATAGCTATGGGTGGCGATACCTGGGTTACTGCTCTCTGTTCGCCCATTGCCTATCTGTAACAGAAAGTCCTTAATAGGACAGTCTAAAATCTAAAATCTGAAATCTAAAATTTGAAATCTGAAATCCTCCATGCTTGAGTTTTACCAACGGCTGGTTGAATCCCTCAAACGGGGACCCGTCGTGCTTGCGACCGTTGCCCAAATTAAAGGATCGGTTCCTAGAGAGGTGGGCGCAAAAATGATGGTTCGCCCAGATGGGAGCATTTTAGGCACGATCGGGGGCGGCGCAGGAGAAGCTAAAGTCATTGCCCAGGCGTGGGCCGTATTGGAAACGGGCGAAAAGCAGTTTGTGGAGATTGACCTATCCGGAGCACCCCAGCGAGAAACGCAGGGAGTTTGCGGGGGAATCATGCAGATCTGGCTGGAACGCTGGCAAGGGGAAACCGCTTTAACGCTTGTGAACCAGATAATTGCCCTGCTGCGAGCGGGAAAATCAGGAATTTTAGTGACGCCGTTTGAACCCGATCGATCGCCCCACCTGCAATTCTCAACACCTGATGAACCACCCTCTTCATCCTTTCTCCTGCATTCCACTGCCTTTCTCGAACCCATCCTCGCCCCTCCCACCCGACTCATCATTGGAGCGGGACACGTCGCTGTCCCTTTAGCCCACATTGCTGGTCTATCAGGCTTTCGGGTAATTGTTCAGGACGATCGCTCGGAATTTGCCAACGCTCACCGCTTTCCCGATGCGGCGATGATTCTGGCGACGCCGATCACAGAAGCCGTGGAGTCGATTCCAGAGATACCTGAACTTTATGTAGCTCTGGTAACGCGGGGCTATATTCACGATCTGGTAGCCCTAAAGGTGTTAGGGCAACGGAAGATCCATTACCTTGGCATGATCGGCAGCGAAAAACGGGTGAAAACGGTCCTGCAAGAGGTAAAGAAAGAAGCCAGTCTGCCTGTCGGCAAAATTCATGCCCCGATCGGGCTGGATATTGGGGCATTGAATCCAGAAGAAATTGCCATCAGTATCTGCGCCGAGTTGATCAAAGTGCGTCGGGGCGGAACCGGGCTACCACTTTCAGCCAGTTTGGAACGTTTTTGCCCCCTTTAGTCCTCTCCTCATCAATCTGGCGATCGCGATAGAACCCATCATGTTTTTCTTTGCCACCAACCGGGAACAATATATTGTCTTTGAAGGTTTTTCAATTTTACGAGGTCACCATGGCTAACATTCGACAGGTGGACGGCGATCCGGCTGAGGCTTGGGATGATTTGAGTTGGACAGACATGAACAGTGCGGAACAAGAACTGTGGGGAAAGCTTGGCTGGGACGAATCAAGCTGGGAAGAAGAGACTGACGCACCGGAATCCGATGAAACCTATTGGGAAGATCTGAGCAGCCAAGAGCGTGAAGTAGCGGAGCAACTGGGCTACACCCAGGAATCCTGGGACGAGGAGGAGGAGTAGACTACCTGCATTTATTTAGGTAGTTCCTGCTTTCATTTGCCCCTATGTCTTTGGGATGGCTGCTCGATAACTCTGGTATTTAGGGTGTTATCTAACCAAACTGACAGATAACACCCCAGTCTCCACCATTAGCCAGCAGAACTGACGGATAACACCCCAAAAGTACGGACTTAAACCGCAACGTTTCTAGTTCTCCATAGGTTTGAGTGGAACGGGCTTACCAGTATGCCTTCCGTTGAGGGAGGCAGCAATGAGC
>JBAUTA010000475.1:0-1514 GCA_049581985.1 Kovacikia sp. | reverse complement strand
GTTAAAGAAAGCCCCCACTGCAAATGTCACGGTAACGTTTGCCGCCGGTAGCTTTCTGACGGTTGATGCTGACAACACGATCCAAAACGGGACACAAAACACCCTTACCTTTACCCCCACAAACTGGAATCAATTTCAGACGGTTTGGTTTATCGCTGAGGTGGATGGTTCCAGTGCCGATCGCCCCATGGGCAATATCCTCAATTACACCCTGAGCGGAAACCTGTCAGCAACCGGGACGGTTGACCTGGGAAGTGTGGCCAATACCTATGCACCCGACCCCTCTCGGTTTAACATTGACCTGGACTTTCGGAATGATTATCTAGGCTTTTGGACACCCGCACGGCAGGCGATCGCCCAGCAGGCGGCGAACGATTGGGCCGTGGCGATCGCCAATGAATGGAGCGACTTTCAGTTAAACAGCACGATCGCCAGATTAGACAATAGTTCAGCAAGGTCTTATCGCTTTGCAACTCAACGCTACGTTGATGATGTGGTTATTTTTGTGAATGACTACCTGGATCGCACCAGCGGCGATGCAGGCTTGGGTGGACCAGATTACGAATTTGGTGGTTGGATGACTTCCCCAGAATCAATGCCCCGTGTAGGTCAAATTGCCATCAGCCCTACGGTTTTTGCGAATCAGCCAGGTCAGATTTTGTATAGTGTCGTTGCCCATGAAATCGGACATGTTTTAGGACTGGTTGGCTTAAATTTGCTGAGCTATTCCCTGCAAGAGCGGACAAGCCTACAAACCGCAACATTTAATGGGGCATACACCACCAGGGCAAACAGTGGAAATGCGATTCCACTCCAAACCCAAGATGGTGGCGACTTTGCCCATCTGGCAGCCCAGGTTCGCTCGATCATGTCCTATGGCTGGATTTACAAGCTGGATAAACCCAGCGAAATTGACTACGCCATGCTGGCAGATAGTGGCTACCGTGTCTATGGAGTAACGGACTTCTCCGCTTCTAGCTCGACAAGCACCAGCAGTAGCGAAACCACAGCTTTAGTTGACTTAACCAGAGCTGTTCCACGGGCTAGCAGGCCAGGGGATTTCTTGTCTGAATCATTTAATGAATCATCCGATGATTCATCTAAATTAGCTGAATCGCTTGAATTAGCTGAAGCATCTACTTAACAGTGATTGCTGCTGGCAACAGCCCAGTTGCGGCTGCACCTCAAGTTCTCTTCAGGTAATCTCTCTGGATAGGAACCAGTTATAAAGTTCTCATCCAGAGAGAACTTTCCAGGATAAGGCCAGGATAGGGATCATTAGAGATCTTGCATCTGTTGTTACACCCGCCAAGATCAAGTTCCTGACTCATAGCCTAAGTCCATTAAACTCGCATAATTAATCACTAAATCGTCGCCAGGTTCAACGGCGGCAGCAACTTTTAACCTTTGACCCAATTTACAGCGATTTTCAGGTCAGTAAGCCACAGGGAAAGACTAAACAGTAGCTTCTCAAGCTGCCACATCGTGTGGCTTATCCAATCAGCAACCGCTGT
>JBAUTA010000474.1:0-1576 GCA_049581985.1 Kovacikia sp. | reverse complement strand
GGCTAACCGTAGCCGATGCCATTTTTGCAAATCTACCCGCAGGTCGTTACACTGTAATCGCACGTCATCCTTCATTAAATCCTACGGAGGCACGACAGGATGTTGTAAGCTGTTAAGCATTTAAATTGCATGATTATGGCTCTGAAGCCCTTGCTGCAAGGCAAGTGGCTCGGAAATTTAGATGACGATCAGCTTATTGTCAGACAACGTGATGCTTGGCGTAAAATACTTTTATGCGGAAGCCGACAGGCAACTGCTTAGAACAGAGATATTAGAGAGGCGGTTAGATGTCTGAAACAAAGCGCTATGCTGTAGATCCTGAATCTATCGAGGCTTACCGGATTCGAGTTTTGTTTCACTGTGAGGAACTACAACGAGAAACCAATTCTTCTATTCGAGCGACAATCGCTCTCTATTTAGCAGAGGCTGCAACTACTCTGGCTCGTTTAGAAGCAGAAGAAGCACGAAAAGTAGCGCCAACAGCTTATCTTGCTTGAACCCATCCATTCGCAGAACACACTGCTATTCTGCTGTTTCGAGGCTTTGGTAGTGTAGACAAGCACCAGTAAGTTTTTCCAGCAAGTAGAACGCCCTCTCTGACATACTTTAATTCAGAGATGGGTTTCCACGGTCCTTCCCCACTCCCGTCATAAAACTGATACTGCCCTTCTTTGACTCGCAACCCCATTCCCGTTGCTCCTACCCAATAGACACCCTCTGAAATTTTTGATGGTGAACTACTAGGGGAAGCTGCAACATCAGTACAGTTAGCCAACAGCAAGAGAAAAGTTAAAGCGAAAAAAGCCTGCGTTCTTTTCATCGTTAAGCTCCTACAAACAGTGCTAGCATAGAATTCGTTTTGGCTAAATGGGCATTCCAAAATCCAACAATTTCTGAACTTCCATCAGGTTTGGAGAATGTGCAACTAATTTCTCAGGCAATGTGCAACTAATTTCTCAGGCAAGGCAATATTTATTGATTATTTATGTCAGCTAAAGCTCGATTAATTTTATCGAAAAGTGGACGAATACCTAACCCATCTAAATCATCAAGATAACTGGGGAAGTCTCCTGTAATAAAACCACTAGCGATGCTATTCGCAACAATGCCAGTTGGATTAATAGATGGCAAAGATCTTAACTTAGATTCAATAACAGGGATAACATAATCGTCAATCTTGCCGTACTTATCGATTGCATTAATCGCAAAGTTCAACCTTTCCCTATCATTAGATCCAGATAAGCTACGTATATTTTCCTTGATGGATTGTCAAATTTCAATAGCAATTCTAAAACCTTCAGATCCCTTAATTACTGGAGGATCTATCGATTTTGCAATTTCACCTGTTGAAGGATCTATTAATTGACCTTTTTCGTTCACGCGCACTTGAACTTCCTGTGTTTTCCCATTTCCAATGGGAATGGACATTGTTAAAGTACTTGTAGCTAGCTCTAGAGCGCCCTTAAAAAGAGGAGTACGAGTTTTTGTTCCAGACACACAACAGGAATTCACTCGCTGAGATGGAACAGTATGCTTTAACCAACAGCGAGGATTTGGACCTTGAATTGTGTTAGGT
>JBAUTA010000473.1:0-2811 GCA_049581985.1 Kovacikia sp. | reverse complement strand
GGGAATATATACTGCACTAGGCCATAGGCTTTGGTTAAAAGGGGGTGTGGGGGCTGCGCCCCCAGCCAGGGGTTCCACCCCTGCACCCCGGTTGAGAAATCTAAGTTTATACCCTGACAAGGTATAGCTTGTTAAACGATCGCGCGCTAGCCTAATAAAGCTTTGGCTCGGGCAACTACGTTATCAACCGTGTAGCCAAACTTCTCTAGACAAACCCCACCGGGAGCAGAAGCCCCAAAGCGTTCGACGCTGATGCTATCACCTTCTGAACCCGTGTAGCGACACCAGCCAAAGCTAACAGCCGCTTCGACTGCAAGCCGTTTCTTAACAGCTTTGGGTAAAACAGATTCCCGGTATTCGGCAGACTGTTCCTCAAACACTTCCCAGGAAGGAAGGGAAACAACCCGGACTTTTTTGCCTTCCGCACGGAGTTTGTCAGCCGCCTGGGCACAAAGGGGGACTTCGCTACCTGTGCTAATCAGAATCAAATCGGGAGTACCTTCACTATCCGAGAGGATATATCCTCCCCTGGCAGCGGCTTCAATGCTACTGCCTGCCAACTGGGGCAGATTTTGTCGCGAGAAGATGAGCAGGGTCGGACGGTTTTGGTTGGCATACTCAACTGCCACTTTATAAGCACCGGAAGTTTCGTTGCCATCGGCAGGACGGAACACGGTCAGGTTTGGAATTGCCCGCAGAGCCGCGATCGTTTCCACGGGTTGGTGGGTAGGACCGTCTTCGCCTAGCCCAATGGAGTCATGGGTCATGACATAGATGACTCCTGCCCGGGACAAAGCTGACAGCCGAATCGCTGCCCGCATGTAGTCGGTAAACACCAGGAAGGTTGCACCGTAGGGAATTAACCCGGAGTTGTGCAGCGCGATGCCGTTGCAGATCGCCCCCATGCCGTGTTCTCGCACCCCAAACCGGATATTGCGGTTCTGGTATTGTCCCTTCTGGAAATCGCCAAACCCTTTGAGCAAGGTGTTGTTGGAGTGGGTCAGGTCGGCGGATCCACCAATGAGTTCAGGAAGAACTTTGGCCAGCGCGTTGAGGGTTGCTTCGGAGGTCTTACGGGTGGCGATCGCCTTGTCATCCGGAGTATAGGTGGGAAGCACTTTTTCCCAGCCCTGCGGTAACTTGCCGCCAATCAACCGCTCAAACTCGGCTGCTTCTGTAGGATACTTGGTTTTGTATTGGGCCCAGGTTTCATTCCACTCCGCTTCCAGACTGGCACCCCGATCGACGGCTTTCCGCATATGGCTCAGGGAATCCTCAGGAACCACGAATGGTTCGTAGCTCCAACCCAGGTTTTCACGGGTGAGCTGAATTTCATCCGGCCCTAAAACAGAACCGTGGGCATCGGCGGTATTCTGCTTGTTAGGAGAACCATAGCCAATGATTGTGGTAACTTTGATCAGAGAAGGCTTGTCAGTCACCGTCTTTGCGACCTCGATCGCCTTTTGAATTGCCTCCAGATCCGTATTGCCGTCGGCAACGTGCTGCACATGCCAGCCATAGGCCTCAAATCGCTTTGACACATCCTCGGTAAAGGAAACGTCAGTGGATCCATCGATCGAAATATGGTTGTCGTCGTAGAGGGCAATCAGTTTACCCAAGCCCAGGTGTCCTGCCAGAGAGCAGGCTTCACCGGAAACCCCTTCCATATTGCAACCGTCACCCAGGATGACATAGGTGTAGTGATCGACCAGCTTCAGGTCAGACTTATTATATTTGGCCGCCAGGTGAGCTTCCGCGATCGCCAACCCAACACCGTTGCAAATCCCCTGACCGAGGGGGCCCGTTGTGACTTCTACCCCTTCAGTTTCAAAGTTTTCCGGGTGCCCTGGTGTTTTTGACTCCCACTGGCGAAACTGCTTGATGTCATCGATCGTCACACTGTCGTAACCCGTCAGGTACATCAGAGCGTACTGCAGCATACAGCCATGACCCGCAGAGAGCACGAAGCGATCGCGATCAAACCACTTGGGATTTTTGGGATTGAACCGCAGGAACTTATCCCACAGAACAAACGCCATCGGAGCAGCACCCATTGGCAATCCTGGGTGCCCCGATTTCGCCTTTTCTACGGCATCAACCGCCAGGAATCGAATCGAATTAATACAAAGCTCTTCAAGAGATTGGGTGGTTGCAACAGCCATGACTTCCTCTAAATCAACAGTGGGTCGTTTGGTGAACAGAATAGTTGGAATAGTAGCGTAACGCTGAAATGTCCTTTGACTTGCTATAGACGGCTCACAACAAAAATAGGCAACTATACCTATTGCCTACAATTCCAGTCTATAACCTAAATTGCCAACAATCTATACTCGATGAGTAAAAATTCCTATTAGGTTTCCGTTGCCAATCAATGGGATCAATCCACGGGATCGCTCCCTAGCTCTGATGGTACTTGATTGTGATTCTCGAATAAATAGGTTTATCAGGCAAGAATGGGATCGCCCCCATCCAAACGCTTCTGTTCTGTGAAAAATTGATGGTTAATTGAGGGTTGAATAATGCGGTCTACATACTACACTTGTATTACAAGGCTTTCTATCCCTTTTATATTACATGGAGGAACACAATGCATACACTAACCCGCACCTCAACCACCGAAATGGAAGTTACCAGCATTCGTCTGGAACGGGAGCTCAAAGAGCGGCTCAAAGACCTGTCGGGGAGTCAGGGCTATCAGGCACTGATTCGAGATATTTTGTGGAACTATGTGCGGCAAAAATCGGGGGACTTTACGCCACAGGTTTCCCAGGGTGAGATCCGCGCCACGATCGCCGCCACGGCTCAAAAAGA
>JBAUTA010000472.1:0-2736 GCA_049581985.1 Kovacikia sp. | reverse complement strand
GTTTGCCGACCAATGATGAAGCTGCCGTAGGCCAGGAAGATGGTGCGGTTCAGGAAAGTTCTACGCCAGTCACCACCTTAGCTTTAGCTCCGAGTTCTTACACCCAGCAATCAACCAGTGGCTCCTCCTGGCTCAGTCAGATTGTTCAATCCTGGCGGCAGCTCAATCCCTGGATATTCGTACTCCTGGGGGTTGCTTGTTTTGGTCTGGGAATCCGATACTACCTGACTGCCCTTAACCGAACTGAACTGGCTTCAACGCCTGTTCCTCCGGTCGCAGTTTCCTCTGACGCTGTGATGGCATTGGGGCGGATAGAACCCAAAGGGGAAACGATTAAATTATCGGTGGCCAACGCCCAGGATAGTCGGGTCAATCAGTTGTTGGTGGAAGAAGGCGATCGGGTTCAAGCTGGACAGGTGATTGCGATTCTGCAGGGGTTGGATAAGAAGAAAGTGGGGGTGGCCCAAGCCAGGCAAAATGTGGAAATTGCCCGGGCCAAACTTGCGAAAGCCCAGGCAGGCGATGGAAAGACTGGCGAAATTGCAGCTCAGCAATCGCAGATCGCGCGCCTGGAGGCACAGCTTGGTACGGAGAAAGCGGAAAAACAGGCGGCTGTGGTTCAAGCTGAATCCCAACTACGTTATGCTAAGACGCTCTATCAGCGCTATCAAATGCTTTATCAATCAGGTGCTGCCAGCCGGGCTGAATTGGAACGAAAACAGGGAGATGTTGAAACGGCCCAGGCACAACTGGCGATGGCAAATGCCCAGCTCAATAACGTGACCTCAACCTTGCAACAGGAGATCCAGCGAGCCAGAGCATTGCTATCCAACCTTTCAGAAGTGCGTCCGGTGGATATGAATGTTGCGCAAGCGGAGTTGAAGTATGCTCTGACCCAGGTCGATCAGGCACAGGCCGAATTGCAGGATCTCTATGTCCGCGTGCCCATTGCTGGTCAAATCCTGAAGATCAATACCCGGGTGGGCGAGCAGGTCAATGTCAGTCAAGGCATTGCAGAATTGGGGCAAACCGACCAGATGTATGCGATCGCTGAGGTCTACGAAACGGACGTGGGCAAGATTCAGCGGGGACAACGGGCTACGATCGTCAGCGAAAATGGAGGATTTACTGGGGAAATCTACGGCACGGTCGATCGGATTGGGTCGCAAATTAAAAAGAAAGATATTCTTGACTCGGATCCGGCTGCCGAGAAAGACGCCCGTGTGGTTGAAGTGAAGGTGCGCTTGAGACCAGAAGATACTCCCAAGGTTGCAGGGCTAACAAATCTGCAAGTGCGAGTTCGCATTGATTTAACTGGCTCCCACCCCTGAGTGTGAATATTATGAAACCCCCTTCCCTGCAGGAGCTGATCCACCATGTCATGCAAGAGCTGCCGCTGTCTATCGCTCAGCTTTCCCATCAAAAGGTGCGTCTGGCTGTGGCCTTAGCTGGAATCAGCTTTGCCAATATTCTGATTTTCATGCAACTAGGATTTCGATCGATTTTATTTGATGGGACGACCCGTCTGCAGAATCATCTGTATGGAGATCTGTATTTATTCAGTAGTCGTTCTAAAAACCTGGGGTATCAAGCATTTTCTAGAAGACATCTATATCAAGCTGGGGCAGTGGCAGGGGTGGCATCGGTAGTGCCACTTTACTATGCTAAATCCAACTGGAAAAATCCGGAGACGAAGGAACTTGACCATATTTATGTGCTTGGGTTTAATCCAGCCCATCCCGTTTTAGCCTTGCCAGAGGTGAATCAACATCTGGAGTCGCTCAAATTTCCCGATACTGTTTTGTTTGATCAGCGATCCCAGAAATCTTTTGGTCCCATTGCCGAGTGGTTTGGTGAGGGCAAAACTGTAAAAGTTGAAATGAACGATCGCCGAGTCACAGTCGCTAATATTTTTAGCCTGGGGGGGAGTCTCTTTAAAACTGGGCACGTGGTGACTAGCGACTGGAATTACATGCGACTATTTGGTCCGCATAGTCTGGAAGAGGTTCACCTCGGCATTATCAACCTGAAACCGGGGGGGGATGCGCTGACGATCCAGCGAAATATCCAAGCGGTAATGCCCCCTGAAGTTAAGGTGTTGACCCATCAGGAACTGATTGCATGGGAGGAAGCGTATTGGTCCCAGGATCCAGCGGGGGTGGTGTTCAACTTTGGAACCATTATGGGGTTCATTGTGGGTGTCGTGATTGTTTATCAGGTACTTTATTCAGATGTGAATGATCATTTGGCAGAATATGCCACGCTGAAGGCTATTGGATATTCCGATGTAAATCTATTGCTTGTTATATTTCAAGAAGCAATGATTCTGGCTATTCTTGGGTTTATTCCTGGCTATAGTCTGTCGGTTGGAATGTATGCCCTGATCAGCAGCTTAACGCGAGTACCCATTCCCATGCGAATAGATATTGCCCTACAGGTCTTTATCTTAACGCTGATCATGTGTCTGATTTCGGGTGCGATCGCGTCTCGTAAATTACAATCAGCCGATCCTGCCGATATCTTTTAGTCGGGGTAGACTTCAGGCAGGTTTAGCCGAAAGTCAATAATCACAATCACAGGTTAATCTCAATCACAGGTCAAGGTCAAAATTGCCAAAACCATGTCTTCATCACCAGTCATTGTCATTCGCAACTTGCATCATTTTTATGGTACCAATGCCCTGCGCAAACCCGTATTGACTGATGTGAATCTGGAGGTTTATCCAGGGGAGATTGT
>JBAUTA010000471.1:0-5139 GCA_049581985.1 Kovacikia sp. | reverse complement strand
CCCATGAAGACACTTAAGGCTAACTGGAAATATCTGAAATATCTCCCCTGGCTAGGCCCAATGCTGATTTTAGCGGGGGCGGCTGCAGGAGTGGTTTCTGGAGTCTGGGGAGCGGTGCCGCTGGGGCTGATGATTGCTGGCATTGTGGTGATTGGGCTGGGGTTTTTATGGCTTTCAAGGGTTGAGTCTAGTTCCTCCCAGCCAGGATTCTGGAGCCGACGATCGACCCAGGTGGGGACAAATGCCTTCGTAGCAACCCTATCTGTGTTAAGCATTCTGGCACTGATCAACTTTCTGGGAACGCAGTATGTGGGGCGGTTGGATCTCACGGAAAATCAAATCTTTACGCTGGCACCCGAAACGCAGCAGATTGTTCGCAACCTGAAGCAACCGGTAAAAATATGGGTATTTGATCCCCAGCAGAATAGTCAGGACCGGGAATTACTGGAAAGCTATCAACGTCTGGATAAGCAATTAAGCTTTGAATTCGTTAGTCCCAATGCTCAACCGACTCTGGCACAGCAGTTTGGTGTAAAAAAAATTGGGGACGTCTATCTCCAGATTCCGGCTGAACAACGCCAGCAGTTTGTGCAGAATACCAGCGGCCAGGAGCGGTTGAGTGAGGCGAAACTGACAAATGCGATCGCCCAAGCTAGCAGTAGCAGGCAGGCCCATGTCTATTTCCTCCAAGGGCACGGGGAACGCCCGACGGAAGCCAGTCAGGAAGCAATCTCTCTGGCAGTCAAAGGATTGCAGGACAAAAATGATGTGGTTAAGCCGCTGAACCTGGCAGAAAGTCCGAAATTTCCCACTGATGCCAGTGTGGTGGTGGTTGCAGGACCCCAAAAAGCTTTCCTGAAGCCAGAGGTGGATGCTCTGACCAACTACCTCAACCAGGGGGGAAATGTCTTGCTATTGCTGGATCCAAACTCAAATCCGGGATTGGATAGCCTCCTATCTCCCTGGGGGATAACGCTGGATAAGCGGATTGTGATTGATGCCTCAAATCGGGTTGCGGGGCTTTCCCCTGCGGATGTAACGGTTACCCAGTATGGTGATCACCCGATTACTAAAGACTTTTACAATAAACTCTCCTACTTTACCGGAGCGCAGGCAGTAGATGTCAAAAAAGTAACAGGGGTAGAATCCACCCCCTTACTGTTTACCAGCGATCGCACCTGGGCAGAAAGTGACATCAAACAGCAGCCATTAAAATTTGACTCCCAGAGCGATCGGCAGGGACCATTAGTATTGGGGTTTGCCCTCAGTCGTCCCATTGCTGAGAAACAAGCTACCGCTGCTCCCGGTCAAAAGACCGCTGCCAGTCCGACGCCATCGGCTTCTGCCAGCCCTACAGCTTCTGCCAGCCCTACCAATTCTCCTGCTCCCACCAGCTCACCCACGGCCTCAGCTTCTCCCAGCCCTTCTCCAACCAGTCCTTCTACAAAGGATGAGGCCAGCAAAGAATCCTCTAAAAAAGCAGAATCGCGACTGGTGGTGATCGGCAATTCTAGCTTTGCTGCGGATGGTTATTTTAATCAGGTCGTGAATGGAGATGTCTTCCTCAACTCCGTTGGTTGGTTGAGTCAGGAAGAACGGCAATCCCTCTCTGTCCGCCCCAAGGAAGCCAAAAGCCGCAGAATTACCTTATCGGGGCAGCAGGCAAACCTGGTCGCCTGGACCTCCCTTTTGATTTTGCCGTTGCTGGGCTTTGGAACAGCTTTTGGGGTTTGGTGGAGGAGGCGATGAGGCGTGACGGGGGACCGAAGGCAGCAGGCAACCGGCAGAAGATAAAGAATATACCAGGGGCGAGGGGGTGAGGACTCTCCACCCCTCGCCCCCAAACCCAACCCCCTTACCCCACTCTCTTCCCATGAAGTTACAAAGAACGCCCTTGATCCTACTGCTAATTGCCTTGCTCTTAGGGAGCGTTGTTTTAATTTATGAGATCCAGGCAAAACCCCAACAGGAGGCGGCTGAGGTAAAGAAAGACCAGCTTTTTGGATTTAAAGAAGAAGAGGTGCAGACACTGGATCTGACCACCCAAACGCAGAAACTCGCGTTTGTCAAAACACCTGCGGGACGGTTGACCTCAAATCAAAAGCAAGACCCAAAGCAGGCGGGTAAATCAGCGGAAAAGCAGCCAGATAGCTCAGGGTGGATGATGACTGCACCGACCAAAGTTTTGGCAGAGGATGGGGCTGTCGCCTATCTGCTGAATTTGATAGCAACGGGACAACGGCAGCAAACCCTGACCATCCCAGCCGCTAAATTGGCGGAGTTTGGTCTGGATAAGCCCCTGGCGATCGCAGACGTCAAGCTTAGCAATCAAAAAACCCATCGCCTGGTTTTAGGTAAACCCAACTTCGATCGTAGTGCAATCTATGCCCAGGTTGATCCCCCCGCCAATTCAACAGGGGATGTTTCAGTTATCCTGGTGTCGATCGACTTTGAGAACGCCACCACCCGCCCGCTTTCTGAATGGCAAAAGAAGGAAAAAATAAAAGATAAGGGATAGGTGCGATTCAAGCAATCAAGGATCTATGGTCATTCTGAGTGGAACCCAGGGAAGCGAAGCATCTCCCGCGTGGCAAGGAATCGGGATGATTCCCGGCGCTGGCGCTTCGTTCAGCATCCCAGTAATCTCCTTATACCAATTAGGAGATTTGAGTTACCTCTCAAATCTACAAAACCATATCTCGGCTGTTTTGAGGGTTTTCAACCCTGCAAACCAGTCTTGACAGACCCCTAGGTACGATTAAACTAAAAATGACTTGGGGGATGGAGCATGGCATCCTTGCCTGGCAGTCCCCCACCCCTCCCCCTGCCTATCCTTAAATTACGCCTCCCACCTACTTAAACCCATCAATGATCAAAGCGCTTAAAATCGATCTTTATTCTTTGTTAGCAGATGCTCCGCGGTCAGACATAACGCTAAACCAACCGCCTCCGCCCTCCCAATCTGATCCCATGGTCGATCAGGGAGGAGAGTTAACCGTCTACATTGGAATTTTCTTACTCATTATCGGCATCGCCGCGATCGTGGGTATCTTTAGCCGCAGGGTTGAACATGCCCTGATGACTGCCTTGGGTTTAAGCATTATCCCGATCGCATTCTTCTTATTTTCAAGGCATTAATTGGCTCAAATTGGCTCAGCATTGCTGCAATCGGTTGTAATCCCAATCAACTAGCAGTCCTAAATCAGTTGTGATGCCAATTTAAATAGCGAACAGGGCAGATTGGGGACGGAGTGCAGCGGGGTCACCCCTGGCTGGGGGATTCGCCCCCACGCCCCCATCTGCAACCTTCATTTTTTAATTTGGTATTAGTTGTGAGTTTGAGAGGCTTTGTGAGCAAGGATTCCAGTGGAATCCTTGCTCACAATCCAAATAGGAGCGCCTAGGGCAACCGCTGCTCAAAGTACTGCCCAATCATCATCTCTTCATCAGCTTTAGAGATAATAGTTTGGCGGGTGCGGAAGTTAGAGCCAACCAGTTTAATTTCCTCTTCAAACGTAGAATTGTTATACACAGTGCGAAGCCGGAGAGTATTCGGCTCAGGGAGCAAAAAGTCAGCAGTCACAGGACTGGACGTGGCAAAGCCCCGATCGCGATAAAGAATAGAGCCGAGCACCCCAAAGACCGTAGAACCCGAAATTTGTTTTGAGCCAGGCCCCTTGTAGTTGCTATTCCAGGTGGTTAACACGCCACAGGAAAGTGGCGATTCTGCTGGAAGGTTGTGGGCCTGAGCAAGCTCGATCAGATGAGGATGGTGTAGTTCAAGGAACTCAACGGAGAGCAAGCTGACAACTTCTTGAGTTTCGCCATTATTGAGGGTGTAGTAGCGCCGCTCAGAGCGCCAATTTCCATGCGAGCGACGAAAGAAAGACGCTACAAGATGCTCCTGGGCAAGATGGGGAAAGAGAGAGGGAAAGGACATAGAAGGAGAACCTGGTACGACTTACCTGCAAAGTAGCTAGTAGACCAAAACGAAAGTTTTGGAGGGGGGTAGAGGGGGGTTCCCTCCTCTACCCTGTGTTGCAAAAACATAAATTTTGCAACACTAGCGCTTCCAACCATACTTTACATTTCTTTACGTTTTCAATTGGCTCCATAGTAGAGCATTGCAGAAAGAACGGCAATGCTCCTGGGTTAGAACCCGAAGCCTTGCTATGCATTTGGCTCCGAATAAGGTATTCTTCTATACTAAGTTTCTTTCGGAGACGGTCAGAATAGGCAGAGAACCCGCTTAAGCGAGGGTTCCAGGAGCCAGCACTCCCCACTCACCCCGGTAAGAACTGCCCCAGGGCTGGTTTTAGGGAATAGGATCCTTCAAACATCCTAAGTAAGTCGGCGTCATTAATGCTCAGAAGGGGCGGTTGGGGGCATTGCCCTCGGTCAGGGGATTCCACCCCTCCCCGCCAAATCATCTTTAGCTTAATTGTGCCCAGCTACTTAGCGATCGGTTTTGTTGTTTAGCGAACTGAGGCATGTTTCTAGAGCAAAACACGACTTCTCGATGGATACGGGAATCCCCAACGGAGCATGCATCCAGTCGAGGTTTAGAGTATTTACGTCGGGTAGAGCAGTTAACTCTAGAGCCAGGCATGGTAGACATCTTCGATAATCTGCGGGATCAGCAGGTTGTCTGCCAGTGGATTGGCGAACATATTCCCCGTGTCAATTCCAGGCTCAACCAATGTCTGCAAGCTTGCCACGATTGCATTCATCCCCAAAAGCGGCGGCTGATGCAGATTTTTGCAATTCCGTTAGCGCAGTCCTTACAGCTAGATGGGGTTTGCAATATTGAAACCCAACCCGTCACGATTTTGATAGATGTGGGTCGGGTTCCTTACTCCGACTGGGTAGCGGTTGTTGCCCACGAATACGCCCACGCTCATTTAGGAAAACCCGGTCACGATGCCTATTTTGCCCAGGTCCTTACCCATCTCTGTTTGGGACTGAACCTGCAACCGCCTGTATGGGAAATAGGGATGGAAAGCCAATTACAGTACTGGCCCCCCTATGAACCAGTTCTGGATCCGCTTGCGTTCTGGCGAAGCGGTACTTTATAGGATTAAAGCCGTAGTTCTATTAGTTAGGACGAGGTGCAGGGGTGAAACCCCTGGCTGGGGGCAA
>JBAUTA010000470.1:0-1562 GCA_049581985.1 Kovacikia sp. | reverse complement strand
CTATTGACGCTTTGCCAATTTACTTGTTTCCCTCAGTCTTCTCACCTGGCCAACGCAAAACAACAACCTCTTCTCGCATCTGCTCCTTTGTTGCTGTTGCTAGTCGAGTACGGAAGAGATCAATACTGACCACTTCATAACCCAATACTTGAGCAATCTCTGCAAGGAGTTGACCTGTACGAATCATTACTCGTAGATAAGATGCTTGATCTCCAACAACATAGGCTAACTGTGCACCAGGACGCAAAACAATCCTTAGTTCTGCCAGATGTTTTGCCATGCCACCAAAGTAAAGTTTACTCACTCTGGCATACATTCGTTCAAATCCGCTCGTTTTACCAAGCTCGATCCGCCTTGTCTCAATTGTTTCTGCAATTTGTTGAATTTCAGTATGGGAAGCCACCCATTTGTCGTCATCATCAGTCTTATAGACATTCCGGGTGTTTGATCGCACTAATCCTCGCTTCAAGGCTTGTAAATCGGCTCGATTACTAATAAAACCGAGGAGAACTGTTTCTAAACGAGTTGTCCGAGTGTAATCTTTTTCATTGGGATAAGGAGGTGATGTAATCACTGCATCGATCGAGCAGGGTTCCAAAATCTGTGAAATTTGGCGCGAGTCAGCATGATGGGCGATCGCAGGCGCAAAAGGTAGCTTTTGAAGTTCACGCAAGTCATGAGCAATGGTTTCAACTTCTGCTAACCAAGCTTCAACCACCGGAGCATCCGTTTTGGCAGCACCAACCCCCACTTCTGGACCAAAGTGCAGATTACTGATGGTCGCAACTAACGCTTTAGCAAGCGCTAGTGATTCATGACGGGAATAATGCTCGTCACCCTGCCGTTTTAACTGCTTTAGTAAAACCAGCGTCTTGTGCAGGGGGAGCGGACTAATTGAGTTAGTCAGCAATAGCTTCAAGCTTTCTTCTGGAAGGGTTAATCGTCTTTTCCCATATTTTTTGATTGCACACTGGGCACCATCAGCGACTTTAGCAGCATGAGCCAGGAGCGCATTGGGATCGGGAGTCCAATCCACTTTTAACTGACTGGCAAGATGAGCCATTGGATTGGCTTCCACCCCAACACTCGGAATTCCTAGCTTCTTACATTCAACGATCGTGGTGCCTGTACCACAAAATGGATCAAGAACCTGGCTATACTGATTCACCCCAAACCGTTCTAAGTAGCTTCGCACTAGATGGGGTGGATAGGACAGCACAAATCGATACCAGTCGTGTGCAGCGCGATCTTCAACACAGAGCCGATTAATTTCTGTGCGGTATCGACTCTGTTTAATCTCAGGGGTTGATGTAGCAGGTTCCAGGTATTGCACAGCTCTATAATAATAGTATTGACCGCCTCTTCAAGAGACATCTGCACTAAAATACCCTAGTGATGGGGCAAAAGCAAACAAAAAAGCGTCACTCACGCTAAATGCAGCATGAACTAAGATGTCTTTTGCGTAATGGTACTTAACTTTTCAGACAATCGTACTATAGATCGAGCGTTTGTACTATAAAATATAAAGCTTCAAGATCAGAGGTATTGCTTTAGTCTCATAG
>JBAUTA010000469.1:0-4323 GCA_049581985.1 Kovacikia sp. | reverse complement strand
ATCCTCTGTCCTAATCAAACTGGCGACAGCCCTAGGAAGCAGAACATTCTGACGACAAGAATCATTTCAGACTGCACCATTTCCAATGGGATGAGGTCAAATGGGTATAGATGACTACAATCACGATTGGAGATAGAAATGTCTGCTCTGTATGCGATTCTGAGTTTTCTTGCAGCTGTTGCTGCGCTTGTTGCGGGCTATCGGATTTGGGACAAGCGATCGGCGAAGCAGCCGTCAGATGCTATTGACTCTTCTTCTGAAGCGGCTGTAACTTTGCCTGACCAGACGTTATCCTCCAGAGCGGTGCTGACAGAAACCTCACTACCTCCTCCTGAAGCATCTTTGGCGATCGCGCAACCTGAGCCTCCTCAAGATCTCCCCATGCCTGCCAAAGTCCCCCTCCCAGAGGCGGCAGTGACGCCCCCTGTTATCCCGGATCCCTGGTTAGATGAGCCTGCAGATGAGGAAGCTTCAGAGGTCGCAACAGCTGTTGGAGAAACGGAGATTCCATTCCCTGAACGGATTGCTGCTGCCAGCGGCTCAGGTGATCCGCTGAATCAACTGGCAACCCTGAATAGCGTTGATTTGAGTGAAAGAATTTTACAGTTAGCCAGGTCTGGACAGATTAACCGGGCGGTTTATCTGACGCGCTATGCCAATCATGCCGACAGTCGGGTGAGATCGGCAGTTGCAACGGCTTTAGGCACTCTAGCAAGGAACTGGCGGGGAACAGTAGTGGAAGCACTGATTCCTATTTTGGGCAAGTTGAGCCAGGATACCAAGGCTGAGGTGCGGCTGGCAGCAGTGGAGGCACTTGGCAAAATCCAGTCCATCAAGGTTCTTCCCTGGCTACAGCGGGCACAGAGTTCTTCCAACAGCAGTGTTCGTAAGGTGGCCACGACTGCCCTCCAACAGCTCAAGCTAAATTATTACTCTAAATCGGCCCTGAAACCGCAGTCACCAATAGGAAAGACCCTGGGAAAAAGCGATCGCACAGGCAGCGGTAGTGCTAGAAAGGAGAGATAATGGGAGGGTATTACAACAGCCCTGATGTTTCATAGAGACGCTTCAGGATTGCCATAATTCTATCTCCGTACTGACGATCAGCTGACCAGCGCCCCCCAAGCTGTCCTACCAGGGGAACAATACCGCGAGTCACAAACTGAAATCGAGGATCTACAATCTCTTGAACCAATGGTTCGGTGTTGGCATACGCCTTCAAGTGTTGAATTTGAGCCCGGACCCCGACCCGCACACTGGGGAAGGACGCTTCCAAAGCTTCCCCACCCCCACCCAGCCCACCAAAGTTGTGATGGGTAGGTTTAGACTCCTTCCCAAAGCGTAGAAAGTTGGTTTCTACACACATTTGGGAAAAGGCGATGTCATAGTTAATGCCTTCCATATTGCCTTCTTCCCGGTAGAACCTGGCAAGGTCTGGAAACTGGGCCAGTCCTGCTTCATTATTCATTTTCAAAAACATCATCAGTTGCACTTCTGTCGTATTGCCGTGACTGGCAATTCGGTCAATCTGCCCCGCGCAAATGGGTAAGTCGGAGCGTAAAAACACCGTTTGGTTAGCGTTGTCCCAGGAAACTGAGATGTAAAAATCTCGCAGGTCGATCGCCCTGACATAAACCACATGGCGGTAGCTGATCCGGCGAACTTCAGTCTGGCTTAATCGACTAATGCCCAACCGATCAACCAGATCAACTGGAATACAGGCATTTCCGTTGACAATAAGGCCCTGTTCCCCATAGATTTGACCGTTGAGATGAATCATGCAGGGTGGAAAAGAGGGAGCGGGAGAAGCCGATAGAGATCCCGAAATTGCATCGCTCCAGGCAACTAAGCCATGGGTAATGCCCACTGTCATATCTCGTTGTCTATTTTGAATCAGAAAGCGATCCTCGGAACTAGTGAGAAACCCAATTTCCATCCGGAGAGAAGGAAGAATAAGCCGACGACAAAATGGTAAACTTCCGGTTTCACTAGTCGTGTCCGGTTTGGCTCCCCGATTGATCAGTTGGGGGACTCGTCGCAGCAACCCTAGCAGAAGCATCTCAGCGTGTTGTTTACGCTGGCTATTATTAGCAATGTAGAAGACGCTGGTTCCTTGTACCAAAGGATTGGAAAAAGCATCCGTGTGGATCTCCAGGGCTATATCTCCCATCTGAGCGCGAGAATTAATCCAGACGATCGCCTGCGCCAAACTCAGGTCATTGGGAACAGCGAGAACTTCCTGTTGCCGAGATCGGAACTCTGACACGATCAGATCACGGAGTAGAGTCATCTCCTGCGACTCGGTGGTTTCCCCTCCCAGGGTTGCCCAATCGTCCCCGCTCTCTGCCCGCCCCCTATGCCCCACAGAAATAAAGATTCTTCCCATTGAAACTCTATCCCTTCCTTTGGATATCGTAATGTCTATGGCTCAGCGGCAAACCATGTCTCATCTGTTCTGTTGTATATCAAGAGTGGGCGTTAGAAAAGAAGATTTGGGGAGAGGGGATGAGGGATGGGAATCAGGGCAGCAGTAACCAGGGAATCCTATCCTTCCCATTAATCGCTGAGAAAAGTAGCGGAAATCTACTCTAGAATCAAACTAAAAATATTCCTCTCCCTCCCTCTCTCCCTTCACTCCCTCTCTCCTTTCACTCCCTTTCTCCCTCCCCCCCCTCCTATGGAAATTCCCCGTCTCCACCCCGACACGATCGAACAGGTCAAACACCGGGTCGATATTGTGGATGTCGTCTCCGAACAGGTGGTGTTACGGAAACAGGGAAAGGACTTTACGGGATTGTGTCCCTTTCACGATGACAAGTCTCCCAGCTTTACGGTTAGCCCCAGCAAGCAGTTTTATTACTGTTTTAGCTGTGGGGCAGGTGGCAATGCTTTCAAGTTTTTGATGGAGCTGGGGAAGCGATCCTTCAGTGAAGTGGTATTAGATCTGGCGCGTCGATATAACGTTTCGGTGCAAACATTGAAGCCGGATGAGCGCCAGGAGTTCCAGCGGCAGCTTTCGGTGCGGGAGCAACTATACGAAATTCTGGCGTTAACTGCCCGCTTTTATCAACATGCTCTGAATCAATCCCAGGGGCAGTCAGCACTTCAATATTTGACGGACAAGCGGCGTTTAAATCAGGAAACGATTCAGCAGTTTCAGTTGGGCTATGCACCGGGGGGATGGGAAACCCTGTATGGCTATTTAGTGGAGCAAAAACACTTTTCTGCCAAATTGGTGGAGCAGGCGGGGTTAGTGGTTCCCAGAAAGGAGGGGGATGGCTACTACGATCGGTTTCGCGATCGCCTGATGATTCCAATCCACGATTTACAGGGGCGGGTAGTTGGCTTTGGTGGGCGAACGTTGGCAGATGAACAGCCCAAATACCTCAACTCGCCGGAAACGGAACTGTTTGACAAGGGCAAAATTCTGTTTGCCTTGGACAAAGCCCGTGCCGCGATCGCGAAGCAGGATCAGGCTGTGGTAGTGGAAGGCTATTTTGACGTCATTGCTCTCCACAGTGCTGGCATTCCCAACGCCGTTGCCTCTATGGGAACGGCCTTAAGCCTGCACCAGGTGCGCCAACTGCTGCGCTACACCGAATCGAAGCGGATTGTGTTTAACTTTGATGCCGATGCGGCAGGTGGAAAAGCTGCTGAACGGGCGATCGGGGAAGTCGCTTCCCTGGCTTATCAGGGCGAAGTTCAGCTCCGCATCCTCACCATCCCCTCCGGTAAAGACCCGGATGAGTTTCTCCAGACCCATTCCGTTGCTGCTTACCAAACCCTGCTGGATGACTCCCCACTCTGGCTGGACTGGGAAATCCAGCAGGCGATCGTCGGACGGGATCTGCACCAGGCAGACCAATTTCAACAGGGGGTGCAGGCAATTGTCAAACTGTTGGGCAATCTCCCCAATGCCACCCTGAGAACCCATTACATCCACCACTGCGCCGAGTTGCTGAGCCAGGGTAACGCCCGCATGATGCTGCGGTTAGAAGAAGATTTGCGCCTGCAAGTGAGGGGAGAACGCTGGCACGGACGATCGCAAAAATGGCAAACGACCAGCGATCGCACCCTCCTGGAAGAATCCGAAGCCCAATTGCTCCGCCTTTACCTGCACGCCCCCCAGTATCGGCAGGCGATCGCAGAAGCCCTGGAAAGTCGGGATTTAGAATTCAGCTTTTCCCACCATCGGTTCCTTTGGCGGCAAATCTTAGAAGTGCAGGAGGCAGGCAGTCGAGATCAGAGCGCAGAGGGGAATACGCAGACTGGGGAATCCGGAGATGTTGAGACATTCAATCCCCAATCCGCACCCCCCAGCCC
>JBAUTA010000468.1:0-2124 GCA_049581985.1 Kovacikia sp. | reverse complement strand
CATTGGGCATAAAAAAGTCCTCCAAAATCTGTACTACAGTAGGCACCATTGCGGAACATCTGGCATGGAGCACAGTCGTTGGTAGAAAACCCAAATGCTTATTTGTGAATTAGCTTAAGGGATGGAGAATCGTATCTTCTACCAAAGCGTTGCCAGTTTTGTGTCTGTCCACCAAATAAAGTAAGTAGCTGGATGCCATTTAACTAAGAATATTTTTGAGAGTGGAGGGGTTGGCCCCCTTTGCTATCGTTAATTAGGCCTAATCCCTCAGGATTGGGAGATGAACGAGGTCTGGGTTTTGGATTTTAGATTTTGAAGCGACCCAGATTTCCCTATCCTTTCCCAAAGCCCCCCTCAAACCTACTCCCTATCCCCTAAACCACCTATACTTCTGACAGTTGCTCAGTTTATAACGATCGAGTGTGAGTCGTGAGTGGGAGTCAATATCCAGTCACCCCCGACACAAGCGTGGGTGATTTTTCCATAGAAGAATCGTCCTTAGCGGGCTTGAAAGTTGCCTTGGTGCATGAATGGCTTACTCCAAAAGCAACGGGTGGCTCAGAGCTGGTTGTGCAAGAAATTCTTCAGTGTATTGAGGCAAATCTCTACGCTCTGATCGATTTTGAGTCCACTAATCCTGATAGTTATCTGTTTAAACGCACGATTGGCACTACTTTTTTGCAGCATTTTCCCCTGGCTCGAAATGGCGTGCAAAAGTATTTGCCCTTTTTGCCCCTGGCGATCGAACAACTCGATCTGCGTGAGTATGATGTGATTCTCTCTTCTTCCCATGCGGTGGCGAAGGGAGTACTGACTAGCTCGCAGCAGATGCATATCTGCTACTGTCATGCTCCCATGCGCTACAGCTGGGATCTAACCTTTGACTATCTCAACAGCAGTGCTATGGGGCGAGGGCTTGCGGGGATCTTTACCCGCTACCTGCTCTACCGTCTCCGCCAATGGGATGTCTTGACCGCAAATCGGGTGGATTATTTTATTGCCAATTCCAGGACAACGGCTCAGCGGATCTGGCGCTGTTATCGTCGTCCAGCGGAGGTGATTTATCCTCCTGTAGATACTGAACGGTTTTGCTACCAGCCTCAAAAACAGGATTTTTATTTGACCGTATCCCGGTTAGTGAGTTACAAGAAAATTTCGCTCATTGTCAAAGCGTTCAACCAACTGGGACGCCCCCTGGTTGTCATTGGCAGCGGTTCTGAACTGCAACAAATTCGTCAAATTGCTAAATCGAATGTGCAGGTTTTGGGATGGCAGCCCGATGCGGTGGTCGAGCAGTATATGGCACAGGCAAAGGCGTTTGTTTACGCAGCCTATGAAGACTTTGGAATTGCTCCAGTAGAAGCCCAGGCCTGTGGAACTCCAGTGATTGCCTATGGTCGGGGGGGAACGCTGGAAACGGTTCGGGATGTGCGCCAGCATGGTGAGCAGGGGACGGGGATACTGTTTAATCAGCAAACGGAAGAAGCGCTAGGGGAAGCGGTCAAAACTTTTGAAGAGTATCAAAAGATACTCAATCCCACAATACTGCGATCGCACGCTTTATCATTCAATCCAACCGTTTTTCAAAACCGCTACCTATCGTTCCTAAAGCTTTGCTATCAGGAGTTTCAGACAAAGAGCCTGATTTGAATGGGGCAGCGTTTTCAGCTTTAAACCAACTTTTCAACCAAATTCAGAATCAATTTCTGGCTGAAAGGAGTCAGTGGCTTTATGATGAGGACTGTGTGGTGTGGATGTGAAGGAGTAAAATGACTGCCGAAAGCCAACTTATACCCGGCAAGACCCTTCGTGCATTCTTTAAGCGGGGATTCATCCCGGTTTTGTTGAATGGCTTAGACGGAGGTTTTTTCAAGCGGCTGTTTGATGTCCTATTTTCTCTAACTATTCTGATTGTTTTTTCTCCTGTTTACCTGTTGCTTATGCTGCTAATTGCTCTAAGCTCATCAGGCCCGATTTTTTATGTGCAGGAGAGAGTAGGTAGGAATTTCAAGCCGTTTGGTTGCATTAAGTTCAGAACCATGGTTAGCAATGCGGATGAAGTTTTAATGGAAATGATGGAAACTTCACCGCGTTTACGTCAAGAATTTCGGGACAATTTCAAAT
>JBAUTA010000467.1:0-4790 GCA_049581985.1 Kovacikia sp. | reverse complement strand
TGTACGCAAGCCGCTCTGCCAGTGCCTCGGAGCATCTGGTCGATGCTTCAACAGCATCTCAAAAAGCCTCCGAAGCAGCTCAGGTTCCCCGACCGTCTGCCCCTAACAAACTGGCTATTCTGGGAGGCACGCCTGTCCGCACTCACCCTTACCCTGCTTGGCCAATCGTCGATCAAGGATATGTAGATGCAGTCACGGCTGTAGTTCGGTCGGGAAGATGGGGAGGGTCACTCTTCCCCGGTTCTGAGACCTTCGCTTTTGCCAACCAGTTCGCGGCTATGCAGGGAGGTAATTTTGCTGTGCCGATGGTCAACGGCACGGTGACGATGGAAGTGGCGCTGCGGGCGGCCAATATCGGTTGGGGCGATGAGGTGATTGTTCCTGCCTACACCTTTCAGGCAACCGCTATGGCTCCGATGGCGGCTGGAGCGATTCCGGTGATTGTAGATATCGATCCTGACACCTATTGCATTAGTCCGGCAGCCATCGAAGCTGCTATTACGGCAAAAACAAAGGCAATCATTCCGGTGCATTTAGGGGCACAGATGGCAGATATGGATGCGATTATGGCGATCGCCGAGCGTCATAATCTAATCGTGATTGAGGACTGTGCCCATGCCCATGGTGCCCAGTGGAACGGTCGGGGGGCAGGCACTATTGGACATTTTGGCTCCTTTAGCTTGCAATCTTCCAAAATTCTGACTACAGGGGAAGGTGGCGTGCTGTTGTGTCGCACCCAGGAACTGGCCGATCGCGTGGCCAGTATCATTAACTGCGGTCGCCCAACTCGATGGCAAGTGCAGGAAGTGAAGTCAGGTGACAATGATCTGCCCCAGATGTTGCAAGCATTGATAGATCTGGGTACCCAGGAGCCGATTACGACTCTGGGAAACAACTATCGTATGACAGAGATCCAGGCGGCCCTGGGTCGTGTGGCGTTGGAGCGATTTTCTGACCAAGTTGCCCAACGGGAAGCGATGGTGGTTTATCTGGAAGAGCAGCTTAAGACTGTCCCAGGTGTGCGCCTCCTGAAGCGCGATGCCCGCCACACTCGCCGATCGTTCTACAAATACGTTTTTGCGGTGGAACCCAAAGTTTTTGGAGCCAGCCACGAAGCCATCTGTCTGGCCCTCTACCTGGAAGGAATTCCCTGCTGGCAGGGCTATCCCGCCATGCACCGCTATGATCTGTTCCAGCCCCAGCTATCCCGCTTGCCTGTGCCTAGTGCCTTTCCGGAGTATTTCGATTTCAGCAAAATGAGGCTACCAGAGGCTGAGCGTGCTAGTGAGCAGGAAGCTATCTGGCTGGATGAGTCGGTATTTCGGGCTGGTCCCCAGGGCATTGAGGATGTCATCACCGCGATCGCCAAAATTCAGGCCAATATGACTGCTCTTGCGGTGGCTAACTCGGTTAAAACCTTAGCGGTGAAATCTCTCCAGTTCAAGCCAGTTCAAGCGTTAATGGATCGTTTTATGAGATAGTCATGCTACCATCCCAGATTGTTTCCCATTCAGAAAAACGGCGTTTTATTCATGTACTGGTACTGCGCGGGGGCGGAGGGCATTACGCCACCTATACCGCTCTCCGTTCCGTCATTGAGCAGCAACAATGGCCCTGGGATCTGGAGGTAACCTTTGTGGATGAGATCGGCAAATCTTCATCGAGGCAAAGTAAAGCTCTGGATCTTTATCGTGGGGTAGGAGCGAGTTCTGATCAGTTTTATGACTTCATCCAAAAACGGGGTCTATCCTGGATTCATCTGCTGACCCTCCATATCCATAAGCTCCTGACTCGGATGAAACATGCCGTGGATGTCCGTTTATTAGAGCAAGCCTGGCGACAGCAGATGCCCGATCTGGTTGTTTCTGTCGTGCCCTTTCATAACAGAGCCCTTTGGGATAGCGTCCAAAACGTCAATCCAGAGATTCCAGTCGTGACAATTCTGTGCGATTTTGCAGATTGTCCCCCAGCCTATTGGATTGAACCCAAGACAAAGAACTACGTGATCTGCGGGACTGAAAAAGCGGCGCAGCAGGCTCGTTCTCAAGGAGTCGATGCGACCCGTATTATTCCAATGTCAGGATTGGTAATCAACCCGCGGTTTTATCAACCCATCACCTGCGATCGCCGGATGGGACGCCAGTGCTTAGGGTTAGACCCGGATCGTCTGACTGGATTGGTGTTGTTTGGTGCCAATGGCTCTCAGAGTATGGTGGAAATTGCTCGACGGCTGGAATCGCTTGATGACCAGATCCAGTTAATTTTGCTGTGTGGGCGCAATGATGCTGTTGCCTCAGCCCTGCGTCAGCAGCCAACACGGCAGAAACGTCTTGTCCTTGGGTTTACTGAGGACATTCCCGATTACATGCACCTGGCGGATTTCTTCATTGGCAAACCGGGCAATGTCAGCATCAGTGAAGCGATCGCCATGAAATTGCCTGTCATTGTCGAGCGTAATGGTTTCACCCTCCCTCAGGAACGCTATGCCGCTGACTGGGTTCAGGAACAGGAAGTTGGGCTGATCATTCCCAGCTTTCGGAAGATCCACCCAGCAGTTCAGACCTTTCTAGATCCGGAGACCTTTGCCCGTTACCAGGCTAATGTTGCTGCAATCAATAACCAAGCTGTGTTTGAAATTCCCGCTATCTTAAATCAGATTCTTACTACTCACGACCCGTCAGTCGTTTCCCCTTCAGAAAGAACTATAAAACTGGTGGAGCAACCTGTATGACGATCGCTCGGTTAGAAAACTTGAGGAGGGTCAGTCCCCAAACTGTAAACAGCGACGGATTGGCAACCCGCCCTGTCTTCAAAAGTGCTGTTTCTCTCTATAGCTTTTCGCCTACGACGGTTGTTCACCCCACCACCGAGGAGGAAATCGTTCAGGCTGTAAAAGTGGCTGCACAGCAAAAACTGACCGTACGGGCGATCGGTGCGCTCCATTCCCTAGCTCCAATCCCCGCTACAGAAGGGGTATGCCTCGTGCTGGATCAGTATAGGAATCTGGTCAAAATTGCAGGTTCTTGCGTCACAGTTCAGTCTGGTATGAAGCTATGGGAACTGAATCAGGTCTTAGCACAGTATGGCCTGGCCTTACCTGTTCTGGGCACCATTGTGCAGCAAACCGTGGCTGGGGCAATTTCTACGGGTACCCATGGGGGTTCGGTGCACCATCAAAGTCTGAGTGGTTACGTCCAATCCTTACGTTTAGTTCGAGCCGATGGCAGCGTTTTAGAACTCGATCGGGCTCATCCTCTCTTTAATGCGGTCGTGATCTCGATGGGATTGCTGGGAATTGTTTCAACCGTGACCTTTCAATGTGTTCCGGCTTTCTCCTTACAGTCCCAGGTTTGTGCCTTGCCTATGGAGCAGTTCCTTCAGCGGTTCGATGCGATTCAGCAGACCAATCAGTATGTAGATATGCGGTATTCGCCCATCACAGACACCGTGCAACTGGTTCTGATCAATCCGTCAACGCAGCCGATTTTAGAAAATGGTGGATGGCAGCAAACGGTCAAGAGCAAACAGGAATGGAAGCGAACAGATTTTATTAATAAGGTTGCCCAACGCCTGTTTAATACCCACAGATTCAACTGGCTGCAACGCTGGGGTTTTGAGCAATACGACAAAACGGTCTATGCCAGTCCCTATGGACGCAGTGATTTTGTCCTGACCCATTTTGATGCCACCTCCGATGAGCTGATCAGCAATGGCACGCTAGACGATCTTGAACCAGTCGCAGATATGGAACTTGCCATTTCCTACGCCCAGGCTCCAGCAGCGCTTGCTTGCCTCCGCGATTATTTCCATAGGACCCGGAGATATCCCAGTATGCACATTCATCTTCGATGTACGGCAGCGGATGAGTTCTGGTTGAGTCCCGCTTACGGTCAGGCAATTTGCTGGCTAGAGTTCTGGGAATATCCCTGTACCGGACAGTTTTTTCAGGAAATGGTGGAGTTGCTCAAGCCTTTTAGCGTTCGCGGGCACTGGGGCAAGCAAATTCCGGTAGAGCCAGCCTATATCACAGGGCAATATGAGCGCTGGTCAAGCTTTCTGGACCTGCGACAAACTTGGGACCCCGATCGCCGGTTTTCTAACGCCTGCTTAGACCATTATTTTGGTTCGTGACCATTACCTTTAAAGGTTCACCCATTCATGACTTGAGGCTTTATCTATGGCATTACCAACTCCCCATTTTGAACAGGAAGATGTAGAAGCTTTAGCTAGCCTGGGCCAATGTCTGAAACAGGCGATGCTGCGGTCGAAGATGATCTCAGCTCTGTTTTGCGGCAAACGCACGCACCGTAAAGCGGTAGAAACATTCCTAGACCAGGATTCACTAGCAGCATTAAATCGCCTTGGTATTGTCGTGGAAATGGGTAGTGTCTTAGTGTCTAAATTTTCTGCTCGGGTGATTGAAGATAAAATCCTCTTCTCTGATTTACGTACAGCAAAAGCGCGGAGAGATGAGTTTTTCTTAGATCCTCTCTGGGAAGCCCCAACCTTTACCTGCCTTTTAGCAAGAGGTGAAGGAGGAACTGCGCTGGATGTAGGATGTGGATGTGGTGCCCTATCGATTGTCATGTCCGACTATTGCACTTCAGTGGTGGGTGTAGATATCAATCCTCGTGCGATTCGGATGTCAAAGTTTAATGCGTTACTTAATGGAGTCAACAATGTAAAATTTTTAATGTCAGATTTATTTAATGCTGTATCTGATCAATCCTTCGATCGCATTTTATTGTCCCAGTACGCTAGTACAAAACTATGCACTTTCAGTGCAAGGC
>JBAUTA010000466.1:0-5341 GCA_049581985.1 Kovacikia sp. | reverse complement strand
ACGGATCTAGCTTCCCAGCAACAGATCGAACTGTGGCAAAATCACCCTAGCCGGTTGTCGGGGCAGCACAATCCACGCCAAAAGCTGGCTCAAGAATTAACCGATCCTAAGCTGGCTTTTCAAAACTGGGCGCAACGGGTGCGATCGCGATCACAAAACTTACCCCTGTGTGCTCACTGCAGTTGTCCCACTCCGCCTGGAGAATTAGAAAGGTGGGAAGTCTGTGCGTTGTGTGCAGCTAAGCGTTGGTAAGAATCTTACGGCTTGGCTCAATCAACGGTGAAAAATTTCTCTCCCCCCGAATTAGCGACTAATCATTTTTTGGGGATCCGGCTTCAAGAGAGGGTGCTGAAGCCACTGAATGGGGAGCAAGGGTCGTCTGAGTTTGGGTTAAATCTACGGCTACTTTCAGTAGATTCTCAGTTCTTTTTCAGCGGTGAGCAGAATAATTAACTCAAAGCTTGACTTTGGGTTTTGCTTGATCCCCAGCTTTATCTGGAGAAAGCTGACCCGTTATTAAGTGATCCCGAGGAGTCACTTCAACAAATATTGCTCTTCTTTTCATAAAGATAAAGACAATCTAAACGCTTGTTTTGCTGAGCGATCGTCAAAACGTGTCAGGGGTCATCACTGTAGAGCTTTTACAGTTTCTTGCCCGAGATTGCGGTCATTCAGAATGGAGTACAAATCATGCTTTCAAACACACTATTTATGAAAACCACTCGTACTTCCATTTCTGCCTGCCGAAGCTGTCGGTACTATGTACCCGAAGGGCGGCGTGGAGGGTCCTGTCAGCAGCTCAATGTAGCTGTTCAGAGTGCCTGGAAAGCTTGTTCCCTGGCGATCCCACCTTTTGTTCCTGCCTGGGATAATCTGGAAGAAATTATTGTTTGGCAAAAGATAACGTTGGCGGCGCAGGAAGCTCTTGAATCTAATAATGCTCACCCTGATGAGCAGACGACTGTAGGAGAGCCGCTGCCCGTCCAAGCTAAATTAGCGCTGGAATCTAATTTAGCCCTGGAAATCAAAGCGCTTTGATGAGAAGCTCCACGATTTAAGTAGGTAAAGCTATCGCCAGTTTGATCAGGACATAGGATTCAAGGGGGAGTGGGGGTGTTGCCCCCAGCCAGGGGTTCCACCCCTGCACCCCGTCCTAACCCATAGGGCTACGGCTATATAACTGGAATTATTTTTTTGCATGGGGGAGTGGGGCTTTGTCCCTACTCCCCCTTCTGCAATTTTCCTTCTTTGAACTGGGATAGCGATCGCCAGTTTGATTAGGACAGGTTAAGGGATGCTAACCGGGATCAAAGCATTTTCAGGCAGGTAGCTGCGGTAACGCCCACCATCTGACAGAACCAAAACCAAATGGAGTGCCCAATCTGGTTCAATTTGCAGATCTGCCCAGGGAACCGCTAGCTCCAGGCAGGTATCCAGCCCAACCTGAGCACGACTTGCGCGGGAATGCCAGCCTAACAATTCTCCAGCTTCTTGGAACCATAGGGTGCCGGTTAGCAGGTTGACCCCTAGATGGTGATGGAATAAATAGTTCAGTGGAGCTTCGTCGGGCAACTCAACCAGGGGGATCGGGCTATTATGCATGGTTTGGTTTGGGTAGAACCATAGCAGGTTTACCTCTGGGGCAATATCAGACCCCAGTTTGATGCCTGCGCGAAAATCCAGGCGCAGGTAAAAACTAAGGTGATCGACTCCATACCAGAGTCGCTGAATCGGACTGCTGCGATGCATCGTTCCCCTGGAACCCCCAATTTCGATGCGGCCTGCCTTGTCCCAGTCTTGCTCATCACCACGTCCGTCAATAAAGGGATGGATGAAGCTTTGGGGCGCATGGTCGCCTTGGGGGGCGTGGCGTTCGACCGGATGGTGTACCGCTGGCGGAATCGGTTCATTTAATGCCTGGTAGATAGCAGCCAGATGTTCCCGAAAAAGCTGATCGAAGATCGCATCCTGGTTGGAGGAGTGTCCTTCTCCAAACCACCAAAACCAGTCAGAACCTTCTGCGGCATAAAGGGCTTCCCAGACTTCGGGATTGTTTTCTTCGGTGGCTTCTGGGTGATGGGCCAGAGTTTGGCGTGCTTCGGTCAGCAGGTCCCAGGCCCGATTTTTTGCTGGATCCCCAATCCAGGTAGTAAAGCTGCCATCTACCCAGGAGCCGCTATGAAGTTGCTCCGCTGGAATTGTTTTGGTAGGGGGATGCTGCTCAATAAATTCGGAAACAGTGACCAGTTTGATTTCGGTGTGGTGGCTGAGAATGTGGTAGAGCGCTTCCAGAAAAGGTTTTCCATCCTCAGGATAATATTCCCAGCAATTTTCACCGTCGAGCGCAATGGTCACTAGCCAGGGCTGCTCTAAGGCGGTGGCACCGCTGGGCTGACGGGATTTAAGCGCACGGGCGATCGCCTCCAGATGGCCCACCAAATCTCTAGCTGCTTGCTTTGGCTCCATGGTGCCGTAGGTGAAGCCAATCAAATCGGAGAGGCGGTGATCTCGAAAGACGATCGCCAGATCACCGTGGGGAGTTTCTAGCCGGTAGGGTTGGTAAAGCAGTTCCGGCTCATGGACATTGCCAGATCCATCCCGGTGGAAAAAGTGTTTTAGCGTCCAGCCCAACACTGCTTCATCGGAGCAAATCCAGCGAAACCCCTGCTCGGTAATGTAGGGCAAAATTGCTGGACTAACGGACTGCTCCGAGGGCCATAACCCCCGTGGGTTCTGTGCAAATCGATCCTTGTACATTTCCCAGGCTTTTTGCAGATGGCGGGGAATGTCGTTGGCCCATTGGAATCGATGCTCGGGCAAAATCAGGTTAGGCACAGCCACCTGTCCCGAATTTGTATCTGCCAGTAGGGGAAGAATGGGATGGGTGTAGGGAGAGGTCATGACTTCAAGCTGTCCCTCTTCCTGCATTTTCCGGTGCTGGGGAATGATCCGGCTGAGAATTTCTCGCTGCTTGGAGTAAATGCGTTGGCGATCACCTAAGCTAAACCCCCGGTCTTTTGCTAGCCATCCAGCGATGTCCGGGTCATCCCAAAATAGGGGATCAAACCAGGAAAGATTGTGCCATGCCAGTAGATCGCTATAATCTTGCAGATCCCAGTTTTCCACACACCATTCTTTGCCCTTATCCTGCCGATACCCGTAAAGTTGGGCATAGCGAGGATGGGGATCAATCAGCGTATGGTGATTGCCATCAAAAAAATGGTCAACAATAAATTCTTTTTGTTGCTGGCTGAGCGTTTCTGTGGGACTGAGCGCCACTGCCAGGTAAGGATCGATCGCCGTTCCAGCAACGTAGTCCTCAATTTGCAGGATCAAGGACGGCACCAAATTAACCGTTTGGTGCAGCTTGGGGTAGTTTGCCAGAATCAGCACCAGATCTAAATAGTCTTTAATGCCATGCAGCCTAACCCAGGGCAACCGGTATTGCCCATCTGAGACACTACTTTGAACGATCCGGCTTTTGTAAAGCGGCTGGTGCTGATGCCAGACGAAGGCAACGTGAAGTGGGTGAGACATGGGAGTAGGAAGTAGGGAGTGGGAGCCGTAAGAACAACATCCCAAATTATCCCCTATTCCCTCTTACCCACCCCCTATCCCTCGTTATATTACCTGTTCGACTTCGGCAATTTCAGGAATAAACTCGCGTAGACGACGTTCGATTCCCATGCGGAGCGTCATGGCAGAACTGGGGCAGGAACCGCAAGCGCCCTGGAGCCGAAGTTTGACAATAGGACCTTCAATCTCTACTAGTTCAACGTTGCCGCCATCTGCTAGCAGATAGGGCCGCAGTTCATCTAGAACGGTTTCAACATTGTCAGTTGTGAGTGGCAGCGTTTGAGACATAATTTACCTTTTCCAAGTCTGCTCAGTGGTGTGTGTGTATTGATCCTAGCGGTAAGGGAGGGAATTGAGCGGGTTGAGTTTTGGCTTCATACCGCGACGGGCTGCAATAATCTTACATTTGAGAAAGAGAATTCAGTAGTGGTGGGTTGGCCGTCTTCCTCCGAGTGAATTTCCCGCCGGGTCATGATCCAATAATTACTAACCTTCTCGTAGGTATCTTCAAAGTCCTGAATTCCACCTTTCTGTTCGCCAGTTTTGACATCGTGGTAAACGGAGTCGTAACGGTGGGAGAGATAGCCTTCTCCCGTGTCGATCGCGCTAAATGTATTAATGGTTACAAAAACGCCATGAATTTGGCGATGGACGAGGCATACTTCGTTGTTACGAACCTTGTAGCGATCGCCCGAAGCTTTGCCACCTACGAGAATTTCGACTGCCCCGGTAGCATCCTTTTCCCCAAGCTCAAAGGTATTTTTGCCGTGGGTTTCTTCAAAGGGTCTGCGGACGCGATGAACAGCAATCTCCCAAACCTGCCCATGAATCGCCTTTTTGGCTTCCTCATCGGCCACATCAGTGACATCAAAGCTGAGATCAGAGTTGATCCGGATTTTTCCGCTATAGGTCTGGTTGCCCCGAGATAGCTGGACATCAGCGGTGTAGCCAGGGAAATTTTTGTCCCAGGTATAACGATTCTCGTAGGCAGCCCGGAACAGATCGCGGGCGGACAATTGATCTGTCATGAAAGTCTCCTTGCTTCTTTTCCACTCTAGTGTAGAGAGTTTTGGATGTGATTAAGGGTGAAATAACTCATGATGAATGACCAAGGGCAGCTATAACTACCACCCTATTGATTAGAGCAAAGGATTCAAGGGGGAATGGGGCGTTGCTCCCAGCCAGGGGTTCTACTCCCTGCACCCCGTCCTAACCAACAGGGCTACAGCTATACTATGGAGTCTTGCGAGTGAAGTTTTCTGGTTTATGTCTTTTACTTATTACCGCACGGTCCGGTTTCAGGATACGGATGCTGCTGGGGTTGTTTATTTTGCCAATGAATTAGCCATTTGTCATGAAGCCTATGAGACGTCTTTGGTAGAAGCGGGGATTAATTTGCGATCGTTTTTTAGTAGTACTGAAGCTGCAATTCCGATCGCCCATGCCAGTGTGGATTTTTTTCGCCCCCTATTTTGTGGGGATCTCCTGATCATCCACCTGACACCCAAACTTCTGAGTGACAGCGAATTCGAGATTACCTATGAGATTTGTTTAGCCGATCGGTTGGACAAAGCAGCCAGTAAAGCCTATACCCGTCACGTCTGCATTGAGCCGAAAGCTAGATCCCGGAGAAATCTTCCTGTAGAGATTGGTAGATGGCTACAGCAGTGGCAAAATTAAGTATTAAAAATTAAGAATGAAAATTAAAAACTAAAAATGATCGGCGGGTTCTAGTAGCTGGGCGTCATTTAACTAAAAATGGCAG
>JBAUTA010000465.1:0-2964 GCA_049581985.1 Kovacikia sp. | reverse complement strand
TTATATTAATCGCTTAATCAAGCTGCGCCAAATTGCTCCGGTGCCGGGAACAGATAGCTTTCAACTGAGTGGCCGACTTGCCTTGCAGACCACCTTCAACCTTGTGCGGGGAAAGGGCAAGGTGGATGCTTTGCAGAAACATCGCCAACAGATGGCCACGACAAATTCAGCCCTGCGATCGGAAATTCCCCAAGAGATAGAGTTAGCGGGATTCCGACGGATGCAGCAAATGGAACAGGGACGGGTTAAGCGTAAATATGGACTATGGTTATTGCTGGGCAGTCTGACGCTTTTTGTGGCTTCCTTTTCAACGTTTTTTGACCCTCACACACTGATTATTCTAATTGGGGTGCTGTTTCTGCATGAGTTGGGGCACTTCCTGGCAATGCGGCTGTTTCGCTATGAGGACACCTCTATGTTTTTCCTGCCCTTTTTTGGGGCAGCGGTGACGGGGCGAAAGGATGACGCCTCCCTGTCCGAAAAGATTTGGGTGCTACTAGCGGGACCGTTGCCGGGATTGCTATTGGGAATTGGCCTGGCAGTCACCAATCGGGAAAGCCATATCCCTTCCTGGGGATGGCACGGCATCTGGATGCTGATTGCAATCAACCTGTTTAACCTGCTGCCGATCTTTCCCCTGGATGGCGGGAAGATTGCCCATCTGCTGTGGTTTTCCCGCCATCCCTATAGCGATGTTCTGTTTAAGGTGTTTGCCGTTGTAGTGCTGGGGCTAATCGGATTGGCCAGCCCGTTGATCTTGCCGATCGCCCTTGTGGTGGCGCTCACGATTCCGATGGGTTTCCGCAGTGCCAAACTGGATGCCAAACTGAGAAAGGATCTGCCCCAACTAACAGCGCGAGATGAAGATTCCCTGCTAGTTGCGATTTTCAAAACCTTAAAGCAAGCTGGGCTGGGAACCCTTCCCTTTGCCCAACGCTATCAACTGACTAAGGAATTGTTGCAACGCCACCGGGAATCCCATGCCAAATGGTTGACCAGAACTACGTTGTCGGTCCTCTATGCGGTCAGCCTGTTGGGTGGAATGGTAGGGACTGTGGGGGCAATTATCCCCATGCACCATTGGCAAAAAGCAGCGACCCTTGCGGTGGGCGGCAGTAAAGGACTTTATGAACAGCAGCTTAAGGAGGATGATAGGGCCGTACGGGAAAATCCTAAAGACATCAAAGCCTACCTCAAACGGGGAAGGACCCATTTAGGGTTGCACGATTACCCGGCCGCGATCGCCGATGCCAATCAGGTGATTCAACTCGACCCCCATTCTCCTCGGGGGTATGGATTACGGAGCATGGCCCGGCGGGCTGCGGGGGATATTCAAGGGGCAGAGGCCGACCTGAATCAGGCAAAGGACTTAGCTAAGAATTGGCAGATTGAAAAAACAAACCAAAAATCGGCAGCTAATCCGAAGGATGCTAAGACCTACTTAGTCAGAGCCCAAGCCCGTTATCAACAGCACGACTACAAAGCCGCACTTAAAGACTACGACCAGGCTTTGCACCTCAATGCTCAAAATGCGTTAGCGCTTCAGGGGCGAGGTCAAGTCCGGTATAAATTAAAGGATTACAAAGGCGCGATCGCGGATGCCAGTCAAGCTATTCGCCTTAGTCCTAAATCGGCTGTGGCCTACTCCCTGCGTAGCAATGCCCGTCGGCAATTAGGCGATAAAAAAGGGGCAACGGCAGATAAACAAAAAGCTAACGCGTTACACCAGGCTGAGCGTAAGCAGAAAAAATAGGCGTTGCTGCGCCCACCGCCTGAGCACCCACCGCCTGAGCACCTACCGCCTTAGAAAGGGCAAGTCTATGGGCAAACAGGAGGGGCGATCGCAGGAGCATGGGGCACAGTTGCGGGCGGCGTAGACACCAAAAGAACATTGCCGTTTGCACCTTTTACCCAACCCTGAGCTTCAATAATCGGGGCGGGAGGCAGGGAAATAGGGGACGCAGAGCCAGGAGGATTTTGGCCTTCGAATCTTGAAGCGGGTAGGGTATGCGGCTGCTCCGCCTGCCGCCCGCCAGTTTCATGGTTCTGCCCGTTGCCTTCCTGCAAGGTTACCCAACCCACCGCAACTGCCTCACTCATCAGCGGATCGGTTGGGCCAGGAGGCAGCCCCCCCCGTCCGGTGGCAACAAAGGAACTGGCTCCCTGCCCTCCGCTGGCAGAACAGCCCTGGGCAATTAATCGGGAAGGATCAACCAGATTCGTCGGCAAGGGAGCCAGTCCCCGACTGGGGTCAACATCCGGGGTATTGATGGTGACTACACCACTGAGGCCAAATTGGGAACTGGCGGTGATATCACTGGCAGGCGTCTCCACCCGTTGGGGCTGAATGCCAAAGATGCCTCTGGCATTGATGGTCACATTTCCTCCCTGACCTGTAAAAGCATTCGCCCGGATGTCATTATTTTCTGAAAGAACCGAAACCATAAAAAGTGTGTTGATACGAATATTGCCCCCATTCCCACCCGCTTGGGCGGTGCCTGCGGTTGCGGATATGAGGCTACCCCGCCGCAGAAGGAGTAAGTCTTGCAGTTGCAGCGTAATAT
The DNA here is from genome assembly GCA_049581985.1 of Kovacikia sp. GTDB lineage: Bacteria > Cyanobacteriota > Cyanobacteriia > Leptolyngbyales > Leptolyngbyaceae > Kovacikia. Next base: position 400 of record JBAUTA010000465.1, on the reverse strand, counting down.
TTCCCCCTTGATTACTAGCCGTTTCCGCAGAAATCCGTGCTTGATTATCCAGGGTTAGGGTGCCTGCTTGCAGTTGAATATCTCCCCCCTGGCCACTGCCTGCACTATTCACTGCTATTTCCGCCCGATCTCGAAGGATCACGCTTCTGGGGTCGATCAAGATACTGCCCCCATTACCTGTGGAACCCCGTTCGGTATTGGCGAACAAACCCGTGTTCGGATTTGAGAGGAGGAGGCGATCCCTCACATTGGTTGTAATATCTCCGGCCTGTCCTGCTCCCGAGGTGGTTGTGCGGATTTGCCCACCCGTGGTCAATTCCACGTTCTCTGCCGTCACCTTAACGCTGCCACCCAGACCATTGTTAGTAGTAGCGGCTGAGATCTGGGCACCCTCTTTAAC
>JBAUTA010000464.1:0-1608 GCA_049581985.1 Kovacikia sp. | reverse complement strand
CCTCTTCTGTAAATAGGTTGTACGCCAGTGCCCCCACGCCTGAATCCTGCCTCGATTCTGCCCAGGTATGATCAGCAGGTGGAATAATCCGCAAATCATCGGGTACACGAAGTTCATCCAGATCGTTAACATTCTTGCCAAACCTCGCCTCCAGTTTTTCAACCAAACGGGGCGGCAGATCTTTGAGCGCAAACTCAATCATCGGTAGCTGCGGATGAATCATCGCATCAAATTGAATGCCTTTTTGCTCTAAGGTTTCCTTCCACCGAATCGCATCCGCCCCAAACGGTACACTCAACACATAGGCATCTCTGGGTAGCGCTTCACTGGGTACTTCATAGCCATGCTGAAGGGCAAAGGTGATAGCCATTTGCTCTGCCAATGCCAGACAATCCCGACGATGCCGATCCATTTCCGGGCGCGTGTGCTGGGTATACCAGAGTGCAGCGGCTCCCTCAAACCGTTCCTCTGGAGTCGGAAACAACTCATTGATTTCAGCCCGATAGCTGTCGTAAAGCTTGCCCAATTCCTCATTGAAAGCATCCCGGTCTTCCCCCACCCGTTCCTGAATCTCATCCCTGGCTTGCTGGAAGCGGGTCTTTAATGCCTCTGCCCACTCCAACGCATCCACAGACAAATCATCTTTGGGAAATAGATAACGAAACTCGTGGCGTTTACCCCTTCGGGGAACTGCGAAGCAAACGCGGCTCCGAATGCGGGTCGGCTCCCACAAAGGGTTGACGACCTCTCTGGCAAGCACATTGATCGAGCCAGGAGCATCGGCAGGCATCGCAAAACTCCGATAGAGGCGATCGTCCTTCTTAAAGTCAAAAAAGTGGCTGGGATGAGATTCTGACCAGCGTTTTGCATCCGAAAGCAGATTCTCCCCTTCGATCTCCTTGATATCCTCCAACCGCTCTGCACTTTTGGGCGAATCGACCTCGACCTGAAGTGCCTGAAACAGACGGTTGAGTAGTTTTCGTTGACGGCGCTCAAACCGCTCAACATTCTCCCCTTCTCCCGGCATCGACGATTGCACACGCCCAATGTTGGTTGCCACCAAACCTACCTTGTTCTGATTCGCTGCCGCCGCAATCTGAGCCAGATTCTGATACTTTGAGCCACCATCATCAGTTACAACTTCGGTATAAGCCAGCTTGGGGCGTTGCTTTACTGCCTCAAATCGTCCTGGCTCGCCCGCTCGCAGCGTTTCCTTGGCAAGGTTAGGCAACTGGCTAGCAGGGCTAACCATGAGTTGATCGCCATCGAAGTCTGCCTGGTGATATTCCTCAGCATCTTTAGGATTAATCCAAATGACATTGCGAGTTTTCTTGAGTTCCGGGTTATGGACGTTGCGGTAGAGACGAATATTGTCTGAGTTAACGATCGGGTAGCGGGTCAGAATCACATCTCCTTCTGGCAGATGAGGCACACAAACCGTGCCACGCGGTAAGTCATCCGATGGCATCGCCATACCAGAACTATGACTGTAGCCGCTCTTAATCGCTAAATCTCGCCATCTACCTGCCACATAATCCGTTGCAAACTTCCGAAACTTGGGCGTTTCAACCAATTGCCCATATTTGTCACTCCGCAGCAACGAAATCC
>JBAUTA010000463.1:0-3950 GCA_049581985.1 Kovacikia sp. | reverse complement strand
TATCGCCAGTTTGATTAGGACAGAGGATTAAAGGGGGAGTGGGGTTTCACCTCTGCGCCCCGTCCTCCTAGCTAATAGGGCTACGGCTATAAATTTGACTTTCAAAACATCCACTCAGACAAGTTACAACGGCTTACCTGTTTCTGAAGATACAAGGGTGGGCTATGCCGCATCCCCTCTACTCCCAAAATCTTTTTTAGTTTAATTGCACCCAGCAACTTAAAAACCAGCGACTTAAGACAAAGGGAACCCGCTGTCTAGACGGGTTCCCATCAACATCAAGGGATGGCTAAGCCGAGAATTCCATTCTCATCAAGCGGCAAACGGCAGTTCCCGTTCAGACTTCTCGATTCCCTTTTTAGACTTCTCAATTTCCTTTTTAATTTCGTTTTCAGAGAAACCACGGGCCTTTAAGTGTTCCTTCCAACTCCATCGGTTCAACAAGAAATTCTTAGCCGCTTGGTAACCCTCCTGATAAAGGGCATCCTTATTATCCTTCGTCAAGTTGAACTGGGTCGTGGAAACCCCAGCGGTCCCAATTTCAAACACCCGACCTTGATTATGGGTTTCCATATGCTGCCGATCTCGGGCCACCTGCATGGTGCTAAGCATACCCATCAGGATGTCTGTCACTCCCTTAATGGGTTTAGGCTTCTCGTCTGTGAGCTGAAAGCCAAAGGTGGGGCACTTGGGCATCGTATTCGATTCTGCATCAAAGACCCAGAGGGGAAAGTTACTTAAAATTCCCCCATCCACAATGGTCGAACCCCCCAACACTCCAGGCTCAAAAAAGAATGGAATACTCATCGACAAGCGCACTGCCTCCGCCACACTGAAGGACTCCGGAGACTGGCTATACTGGGGCAAATCCTGCGGTAGCAAGGTCATTTTCTGTTTGCTAATATCTGACACCACAACCTTGAGTTCCCGCTTCTTGTACCACGGTAGCTTTTCCTCCTCCTTTAGCACAAACGACTGGAACGTTTCGATTTGACGCTGTTTGAGATTACCCTCTAACCATTCCTTAAAAGGAACAGCCGAATATTGTCCCTTCTGGCCTGTCAGGGCAAGGTTGGCAATCATCCATAACCCGTGAAGCCCCTGCAAATCATTATCGGGCGAGCCATTTAAGATTAAAAAATGCTTTTTCTGGCTGAGGAACGTTTTAAAGTCCAGGTCGCCAATAATCTCTTCCAATTCCTGCATGGAAAACCCGGCAGCGACCAGGGAAGCGGTAATCGCCCCAGCTGAGGTGCCCGCCACCTTGCGAAATCTTACACCCGCATCATTAAAGCAGCGCAACGCGCCTAAAAAGGCCATACCCTTAACGCCACCTCCTTCAAAGACGGCGTCGGCATAGTAATTTCCATCCTCAGCTTGAGGCAAATTACGTTGAATCTCCAATTTTTCAAAATCAGAAAGACGGAGTTTTTGATTAGTACTAAAGACTTTATCGGATTTCCAGTAAGTCATTGGTAGGGGGCTCCCAAAAAAAGTGTAGATTTGCTACCGGACTTCAACTCGATGGAATGTTTTGGCCCGGTTAACTACTTATCCAACAACAGGGAATTGAATTCCAGAAATTCCCTATCCTTTTCTCACATTCATGGAAAACGACCCTAATTCAATCGCCAAACAAACCTTAAAATCCAATTCTGGCAAGGAATTCGGTAAATTATTAAAAACCGTAAAGGTATTCTATCGACTTACTTTTTTGCCTTAATTTCATGCAATCTGGCTGCCGAGAAAAAGACTTTCAGCTTCAAAATAAGATTTCGTTTAATTCGATATTTCCTATCTGTTTCTCAGCGATCGTTGCCCAAAACAGATCATATTATCTAAGTCAAAAACCTGTTTTCAACTGATAAGCTCACCTGCCTTGTGTGATAATCATCAATTCTATTCCTTGATCAAGATCACCCCCGTTTTGACTATCAAATTGCGACCTGCCGAGAGATGGCTTTGGTTGACTGACCAATCTTTCTGCGATCGCCTGCCCCGCCCTGCCCTAGGGTTGCAAATCATAGATTTTGCACCATGGGGAGTAGGGAGCTTCGCCCCCAAACAGGGGTTCCACCCCTTCACCCCTTTCAAAATTTTATTTTTGTTGGACTACGGGTTCGTTGGAGAACTGTCCTGCTTTGGTCTGGGGTCCTTCGTCCAGACCGAGATAATTGCCCCGACTGCTTTTTTGGGAGGCATCAAGCTTAAATAGAGGGCGTAATTGCCCCTCGCTAACTTGTAAAGAGGCCCATCCCCATAGTCACCCACTTCAGAAATGTCTTCAAAAATTGTTATGAGTTTGGGTTCCAGGGTCTTTTGATAGAAGGAATAAAGATTGAGATTATCTTCTAAGGGAAATGTGACCAGCCAGGGTTGTTTATCTAACCCTGGCAGTCCCTCCAGTGCTACTTTTTGGGCGGCGGTGGATGGGGCTGTGCTGCGATCGTCCGTTGATTTGAACAGTAGCTCTGGCCGGGTAATTTCCTCCAGGGGAGCCCCCTTGTTGGCAGAACTGCTGCCACCGGAATCTTTACCATTCGCAGCCCTGGAGAGACTTTCCAAAAACCCCTGGAGTGTCTCGGCAGGATCGCCCTTAAATGCCTCCGATGGCTTTGAGGGGGGCGCATTTTGAGCAGTTTCTCCGTTCTCAGGGCGGGAAGTGGGAGCGGTTGAGGGCGGCGGTGCCGTGGATGCGGCCTCGGTTAAAGAGCTAGAAGACGGTATCAGCGCTGGCTTGGGCGGAGACGGGGTAAGGGTAATTGCAGAACTAGCTGGTTTTAAGGAGAGAGTGGTAGTTTTGGGGACGATCGCAGGTTTGCCGGTAAGTTTAATCGCAGGTTTCGGCTTTGGTTTTGAGGACGCAGGTTGAGCCGTTGGCACCTGAGTGATTTTCAAGGGATCTTTTTTGTCATCTGCCTCTTTCAGCTTATTTTCAGATGGCAAGGGAATAAACAACAGCAAAGCATGTAGGCTCAGCGCCAAAAATAACATCGGTCGGATCAGCATCCGCACCGGAGCAGGAATTCTGTTGGGAGTTTGAACGCTAATCGTTGTCATCTTTGGAAATTTGAGAGATTTGAGATTTGAAGGCCAATTGACGCTGCTGGTTACTGGATAAATGATTCGTATTCTTTAGCTTTAATCTTTAGCTTTAAATAAAATAGTTCTTTTCAACAGCCCTGATCGAACTAAGTGCATCCCAGTTTTGTCACACTGAATGAAACCGAGTGTAATGAAGGATCTCCGTCTCAATTGTCAGCTTACTAACTTCGTTAAGTGTGTCAGAAACAGCTTCCAAAAAATAGAAAAATAGGAAAACTAATTCACCTTAAACAAACGTTTAACTAAGCTTAACCGTTCATTATTTTCCTGTTTGTTTTCACTTAACGCCTTAGGTTGTAGGGTTAATTTGTCATGATGATTTTAGCAACAAGTCTTTGTGTGAGGGCAAGACAAATGTCGTTTTCTGCAATCATTCGCCGTACCGTTACTGCTTCGGTAGTAACGGCGGCGATCGTGGTTAGTCCAATTCTCAGCACGATCGCTCAAGCAGTCTCGCTCAGCGGCGCAGGGGCAACTTTCCCCGTACCCCTTTATGAGCGGTATATCGCTGAATTTAAGAAGAAGAGTCCTGATATCAGCGTTAGCTATCAGGGAGTTGGCAGCGGTGCCGGGATTCGTCAGGTGATTGCAGGCGTTGTGCAATTTGGTGGCAGTGATGCTGCCATGACCGATGACGAAATGCGTAAAGTCAGTCGTGGTGTACTCCTGGTGCCTACCGCAGGGGGGGCCGTAGCAGTTGTTTACAACCTGCCTGGCGTATCCAATCTCAAATTGTCCAGTAAAGTCCTTCCCGATATTTTTGGTGGACGCATCAAGAAGTGGAATGACTCTCGGATTGCGGCGGATAATCCTGGCGTAAATTTGCCCGACTCAGAAATCAAAAC
>JBAUTA010000462.1:0-1562 GCA_049581985.1 Kovacikia sp. | reverse complement strand
GGGGTTGGGGACTTTGCCCCCAAGAAGGGGTTCCACCTTTTCACCCTTTTCAAAACTTTATTTTTATTGTACTAGTGTTGCAAACCCTAAATTTTGCAACAGAGGGGGTTGGGGGCTTCACCCTTTTCAAAACCTGATTTTTTTTGTACTAGTGCAACAGGGTTAAAAATCGTCGGATCAGAGCAATTGTGACGGCGGGGAGTTCTAGTTGGGGGGTGAGTCCGACGTCCTCCAAAATTTGCAGGGCGCGAATTGCCTGGGGATTGAGTTCGGCGAGACGTTGACCAATCTCCGGCCCTGTGAACTGCGATCGCTTTCCCCAAATAATCGCTGTGGGAGTGGTCAGTTGGGTAATGTAATGGGATAGGTCAAAGCACAGGTCCCCCCGCACAAAGGAGAGTGCTGCATATTCTGCGTTGGGTTGTTGGGCAGATTCCAGGTAAGCTTCCACAATTTCGGGATAGATGCGATCGGGTTGGGCAAATTGCCGCTGCTCTAGAAAACTGCGGATACCGCCACTAGTGGCAATTCCGGCACTGTATAAGATGCGATCCAGGATGGGGGTGCTAACCAGTTGGGCAAAAAAGCTGCGACTGTAGTCTTCCCCAAAGTCAGATAGCCCTGATGGCGTAGTCAGGATCAGGGATTGAAATAGTTCGGGATGGCCGATCGCGGCTCGAATCGTAATGCCAGCAGTCAGTGAAGAAGCAATCACGGGCGTCGGTCCCTGGCAGGTTTGCTCCAGGAATTCCAGAATGGTTGTGATGTAGTCGTCGACCTGGTAGCTTCGGGCGGGATGTTCCGATTTGCCCCATCCAATTAAATCTGGTGCCAGGATGCGATATTCAGAAGCGAAGGCGGGATACACTTTAGACCATTCATAGGCGGACGACCCACCCCCAAACCCGTGCAAAAACACCAGAGTTGGTACCTTCTGAGCGGTTTCACCAGTCTCAACCAGCCAGGGTTCACGTTCAGCCGTGTAGTAGACCATGGGGCCAAGCTTGGTCAGGATTGATCGCTGGCAAAAACCGGACGGTATCAACATGGGAACCTCTTACAATGGGGCTATTACTATCGGGCTATTACTAAAGTGGGTCATTTCCCAATTTTATTGCAACATTTCTACGCAGAGTTCAATTACTCCGGGAGGTAGAACTTTGGTACAACTACCCAGATTCCCAGAACCTAGCCCCCCAGAACCTAGTCCTCCAGAGCACAGACCTCCAGAGCATAGACCTCCAGAGCATAGACCTTCAGAGCCGCAGTTCAGTTGCGTGGTTCCGGTATCGAGCATTACGGGCAACCGGGACGAAGAGATGGTGACATTTGGTGAAACCCCTGAGGTCGCTAGAAACCACGCCGAACAACTTTTGATCAGCAGCTATGGATGTACTTCAGCAGAGGTGCTTAATTTACTGCAACAGGCGCAGATTCAATCCTTAGGCCAGTGGTGTTCTTCAGCCTGAGTGATAGCCGTAGCCCTATGAGTTAGGACGGGGTGCAGGGGTTTCACCCCTGGCTGGGGGCAACGCCCCCACTCCCCCTTTAATCCTCTGTCC
>JBAUTA010000461.1:0-1812 GCA_049581985.1 Kovacikia sp. | reverse complement strand
CTCCTCTTCCATTTGAATATCAATGCTAGTTTCGCTTTCAATCCGGTAAGGCTCCTGGTAAAACCCTGCCAGATCGAGCAAGGGAGATAAGGACACCATCTTGACGCTGTTTTCTAAAATAGGGGGGCGTTTGAGCAATGTGAGAAAATTCGTTTGGACGCGATCGAGCATCGTTCGCTCGGCAACTGTAATCTGCTCTTTTTCCATCCACTCCGGGAAAAATTGGGCATCTCGAACCAGCTTTAACCCAAACTTTGCTTCCAGGTCTTCTAGGGTTACGTCTGCTGCCTGAATTGTTTGTACCATGGACTGTCTCCTTACCTGTGTAACGGTTGATCCCTACTGTTTCTCCTCAAACAGCCCCATTGAACAGATAATCTGAGGCTCACGGCTGCTATCCTCCTCGTGAATCAAACATAACCGCTCCTCCAAGGAAAGCGCCACGACCAGTTCTGCCAACTGTTCATCACTGATCCCACTCTTGAGCTGACGGTTGAGTTGGTCGATCGCGGCTTGCCGCAACGGATGACGGTAAAGCGTATCGATCGCGCTCAGCAAATCCTGAGACTCAAACAGCGTGCCCTTAATTGCCTGGGCATACCGCTTCAGTCGCTCATAGGTACGGAAACGGGCACCGGACGGGCGACCCAACTGCCCACCTGTGCCTTTCTCTTCCTCTAGGATCAGCTTTGCGCCCTGATCCACCAGGTCATGGTGCTGCTGATCGCGGGGCAGGGCAGGCGTGTCGGGATGGCACTGCGCCATACGGAGAATGGCAAGCTGGGACTGGGTAACGCTTTGACCCGCTCGATTCACCAGGGCTAACGCATCATTGCCCTCTGCGGTTTTGACATACACCAGCACCCCTTCTGGGTGGGTTGGGGTGGGAGTATGGGCACGGGTGGCATAAACCACGGGCGGCAGATCCTCAATTTTTTTCTTGAGGGAGGGATCAGCATCGATCGCATTTTTCCAAATCTGGTATGCCTCGGAGGTCAGGTCTACTTCCGCATCTTCATCGCCATCCAGCACCCCCGACTTCTCGTGATAGAGGTCGAGGATCGTTTGCTCATCCATGTCATCTTCAAAAAAGGCTTCGTCCGTCCCCACGACTTCGGCGTTTTCCTTGAGCCGTTGGCTGAGTCTGCCCCGCAGTCGAATAATCCGCTCCACGCCCTCGACGGGTAAGAACGAGTAACAAAGAATCGTTTCGGCGGTCTGCCCAATGCGATCGACCCGTCCGGCACGCTGAATCAGGCGAATAATCGCCCAGGGCAAATCGTAATTGACGATGATGGCACAATCCTGGAGGTTCAAGCCCTCGCTCAGGACATCCGTGGCGATCAGTACCCGCAATTCTTCCTCTTTGGTCACAGCTTTGCCATTACTGCTGGGGCTGAACTTCCAGGCGATCGCGGCTGGGTCATCAGAGTTACCCGTCACTCCTTCCACATGGGACATGTGACGCTGCTTCAATGCATCCGTCAGGTAACGCACCGTATCGGCAAACTGGGTGAAGACCAATACTTTTTCTTTTGGGTGAATCTGTTCCAACAACTCCACTAAAGCTGCCAGTTTCGTATCCTGTGCCGCCTGCCAATCGCCGCATTCCCGCAGAATTGCCGTGAGCATTTGGGCATCATCCAGCAAATCCTTTTTCAATGCCGCTTTGAACAGTCCCGGCTTGATCCACTTAAATCGGCGCTTGTAGCGAGTCGCATAGACTGTGTAAATCGCGGCTGCCCGTTTGCGAAAGTCCTTCTCTGCTGGGTCTAGAGCTTCTTCAGACAGAATCTCAGCATCGTCCTCTGT
>JBAUTA010000460.1:0-2735 GCA_049581985.1 Kovacikia sp. | reverse complement strand
GAGGTACAGTGAGGGTGCTTAGCGCCCCACTGTGCCTCACATTTCTGTACTTCACCCAAGTGCAAACCGCTATAAAAAAAGTAGGGCGGGCACTGCCCACCCTACCATGCCACGAATCCGGGACGATTAATAACGGTAGTTGCTACCGCTGCTGCTACTAGTACCGGGCTTATGAACGATGAAGCTCATGACCTGGCATTGCTTGATGTTGTCAAAGGCAACAATCCGAATGTAGGAATTGCCATATTCTTGACGGCATTGTTGGACTTCGTTCAACACTTCTTGGGGAGAAGAGCAGTTGAACAGGGGAAGTTTCCAGAGAGTCCAATAGTAGGTTTCGGCATTCGAGTCTTCGTTGAACTCGATCGCAGGATGATAGCCCTGATCAATGGTGTACTGAATTTGGCGGGCGATTTGGGCATCGTTGAGGGGAGGCAGGTAGGAAAAAGTTTCGTAACGACGCTCTTTAGGTAAGGTCTTCATGATTTCCTCGAGATGATGTCTTTGAAAATAGAAAGAGGGAATGGGGCTCTGCAAATCGATCGGGATCTAGTAGACCAAAACGAAAGTTTTGGAGGGGGGTTGGGGGTGGGTCCCCCCACTCCCCCCAGGGTGCAAAAATTGACGATTTGCAACATCTAGTTACCATTTATCGATTTCAGAGTCGGGTTCCTGTTCAGGATGCGTACTGGAAGCGATGGGATCAATCTGCGTCATGCGCTCCAATTGCTGCGTCCGCTGCTGCAAGTTTGCCTGTTGAACTCCTGTCCGAAGCATTTCGGGCAGATAATCCGCAACTTCTTCGGCAATATGCTCTCGCACAGTGAGCAGGCGAAATGCTAATCGCTGTTCCTCTTTAAAGAGCGCTACCAGGTAAGCTTCGCTGTCCTGAATACTGACCCGATGAGAAAACTGGCGTAACCAGTAAGCTCGTTTCGGTTCAGTTTCATCCAATTGGGCAATAACAACTCGCAACGCCTGGTAGGTCATATAACTAACCAGAGTTTTGGTTGTGTCCTTCGCAATCTGCTTTAGATCCATAAGGGATTTTAGATTTTGGATTGTAGATTTTAGATTACGGCTATTTGTCAGAATCTAAAATCTACAATCTACAAACCCCCATCATCAGACGGTATCAACCGCTTCAAACTCAAACTTGATTTCCTTCCAGAGTTCGCAGGCGGCAGCCAGTTCAGGACTCCAACGAGCCGCTTCACGGATAATGTCGCCGCCTTCACGCATCAGGTCACGACCTTCGTTTCGGGCTTGAACACAGGCTTCTAGAGCAACGCGGTTTGCGGTTGCACCGGGCGCATTGCCCCAGGGGTGACCCAGGGTGCCACCACCAAATTGGAGCACGGAGTCATCGCCGAAGATTTCTACAAGAGCCGGCATGTGCCAGACGTGAATCCCGCCGGAAGCCACTGCCATCACACCGGGCATGGATGCCCAATCTTGAGTGAAGTAGACCCCACGGGAACGATCTTGCTCAACGTAATTTTCGCGCAGCAGATCGATGAAACCAAGGGTGATTGCCTTGTCGCCTTCCAGCTTACCAACGACTGTTCCGGTATGGATGTGGTCACCACCGGACATCCGCAGGCACTTTGCCAGAACGCGGAAGTGAATCCCGTGGTTCTTTTGACGATCGATGACGGCGTGCATTGCCCGGTGGATGTGGAGCAGCAGACCATTCGCCCGGCACCATTTTGACAGGGTTGTGTTGGCGGTAAAGCCAGCGGTCAGGAAGTCGTGCATGATGATGGGCATTTTCAGTTCTTTGGCGAACTCAGCCCGCTCTAGCATTTCTTCGCAGGTGGGAGCGGTGACATTCAGGTAGTGACCTTTGATTTCCCCTGTTTCTGCCTGGGCTTTGTGGATGGCGTCAGCCACAAACAGGAACCGATCGCGCCAGCGTTGGAAGGGTTGGGAGTTGATGTTTTCATCATCCTTGGTGAAGTCCAGACCGCCACGCAGACATTCATAAACGGCGCGTCCATAGTTCTTTGCAGACAGACCCAGTTTGGGCTTAATGGTGCAACCCAGTAAGGGACGACCGTATTTGTTAATCTTGTCACGCTCAACCTGAATCCCGTGGGGAGGTCCCTGGAAGGTCTTGAGGTAGGCAACGGGAATCCGCAGGTCTTCCAAACGCAGCGCTTTCAACGCTTTAAAGCCAAACACGTTGCCCACGAGGGAAGTCAACAGGTTGGTCACAGAGCCTTCCTCAAACAGATCTAGAGGGTAGGCAATGTAGGCAATAAACTGATTGTCTTCACCTGCAACAGGCTCAATATCGTAGCAGCGACCTTTGTAGCGATCGAGGTCAGTCAGCAGGTCAGTCCACACAGTCGTCCAGGTACCTGTAGAAGACTCTGCTGCAACTGCTGCTGCCGCTTCTTCGTAAGGAACTCCAGGCTGAGGAGTGACCCGAAACGCCGCCAGAATATCAGTATCTTTCGGCGTGTAGTCTGGCGTGTAATAAGTCAGTCTGTAGTCCTGAACCCCAGCCTTATACCCAGCTTTAGCCTGGGTTTTAGTTTGAGCGTAAGACATAAATCTCCCTTCCTATCTAAACTTAGTGCAGTTTTTTGCGATCGCAACCATCCGGAAGCGTCCCGGATGTATCTCCGAGCCGATTCTGGAAACTTTTCAAGAACCCTTGTTAATGGGTATAGAGCCTACGGTGCTCCAGATCTGAATATTCCAACAGCCTGAAGTCAACTCTTCTGAGC
>JBAUTA010000459.1:0-3176 GCA_049581985.1 Kovacikia sp. | reverse complement strand
GGACAGCAGGTAGTCGGTGATCCCCATTTAAAAAGTAAACAGGACTGATGGAAACGAGGTGCAGGGGCTTCCGATCTTGGGGAAGGACAATGGGCAACTCATTTAGCCTGTGCAAAGTTACAGATAGCCTCAGCTAAATGAGTTAAGACTGTTATATACTCCCCCCGATCGCCCAGGCCAAAAGGCAGTTTTACCCCCTTGTCTCGTCATGGATCTGGCTCCACTTGTTTTCTCCATCTAATCATCCATTCCAACACCTATGGATCTCTTTAAGGACGCTCAAACGCTAGTCGATACAGTAAAAGGTATTGTTCAAGAAAGTACGAAGAACCTGGTGGAATCAGTTGGGGGAGCAGGGGAGGTAGTGGAAGCTTTAAGCGCCAGTGGGGCAGAAGCACTAGAGCAATTTAAAACTGCTTCATCGGAGTGGGTGCAACAACCCTCAGTAGCGCTCGATCAAACTATCTATGCAGTTAAGACTGGTGCGATTGAGATTGCATCATCCGGTGCAACAAAGGTGGAGGAGAACAAACAACAGTCCCCTCACTCTTCCCAGCAGGGCTTTGTAGCCATTGGGGAATCCCTTGATAGGGTTAAGGTAGCGGCTTTTGAATTCGGTCTTACTGGAGTTGCGATCGCGGATGCGCTCAAAGATTTGCCGAAAACAGTTGAAGAACTGGCCCAGGAGATGCCGAAAATAGCCTATCGGTTGCGAAGCCGAGCAGGACTTCGGTTGGGAGATGCGCCCCGCTCGGATGCGGATGTCATGAAGCTGTTTGAGAAAATTCCAGGCACAGCCAAACTGGGTTCTAACGAAACCAGAATTCGAGAGTTTTTGGCGGATAAGCACGGTAGCCACATCATTTCCCGTCAACAAGGGGGGGCTAACGGCGCAGACAACATCCTCTGGGAGGTCGGAGCTGACAATATCCGGCGAGGAGCCAGGGTGATGACGGGTGGCGAACAGGTCTATATTCGCTTCTACAATGCGGTTGACTCCATTGTGAAAAATTCAGGCACGATCGCAAAGCTAGGAGTTAGCGTAACCGGGACAGCAATTCTGACTCAAACGGTCGTGACTGCTGTCTCCTATGCGCTCGACCTGTATCGGGGAGACATTACCATTGAGGAGTTTCGCGATCTTGTTGTGGAAGCGGCGATGAGTGCGGGAATTGCAACTCCTATAGAAAACTCGCGTGAGAACCCCGGTCATTCATGCCGGGCATGAAACGCAGCCGCAGGCTTTAGCCTGCCCGTACTCACTTGCCTGTCTGGGATTCAATATACTGCTTAACGATAGCGGTTGAAACATTTCCGACCGAGCAAACGAAGTAACTAGGTGTCCAGGTAGAAGGAAGTTTCTTGAGCCAAACAAACTCTTGCCTCAAATCGTGGGACAGCCTACCTTTGAACCTGTGAGCCACCTTAGCCGCCGAGTCGTTGACTGTGACGTTAACCAATAGGTGAATGTGGTCGGGCTGAATTCCCAGAGAAAGAATTCTCCATTTGTTCTGAACTGCAACCTCAAACATAATCTCTTGCGCTCGATCAGCCAGTCCATTAATTAGCACTGGCTTACGGCGCTTGGGGACAAAAACGAAGTGGAAGTTGATCAGTGAGACGGCATTACTTTCATGCCGATATTCGTTGTCTTTCGCGGAAAGTTTAGCCATAAATCTACACTTAAATTTGTTGTTCCATGCTACCATAACAACAAGAAAGGAGGTGGTACATTTGTTTGGATGTCAGCCCATATTGATTGACTCCAGTCCGATTCTGGAGTTTGTCTGTGAGGAGGCAAACAAGCTAACCAATTGCGGGATTTACTACGCTCGTCAATGGTTTTTCAAGACCGGAAAATACGTTAGCAAGTTTGACCTCAACTACCATTGCAAAACCAATCGACACTTTGCCGCATTAGCTGCACAGGCTTCTCAGCAAGTGTTGGGGAGTGTCTACGAGTCGTTTAAGTCCTACCGGGAATTGCTCAAGCTATGGAAGCGTGGGGAGTTAGAAGAAAAGCCAAAACTACCCGACTACCGCAAGAAAGGAGGGTTGGCAGTGGTCAGCTACCCCAGGCAAGCAATCAAGCTTGTAGATGGCATGGTACGACTTCCACTAGGACAACAGGTGAAAGCCTGGTTTGGACTAGAAGAATTCTTTGTCCCAATGCCGTCAAACCTGAAGTTTGAGGATATTCGTGAAGTGCGGATTCTGCCCCGAAATGGTTGTTTCTACGCTGAATTCGTCTACCGATTGCAGCCAGTTAAGGTAGCGGTTGACCCTGATCGAGTCCTGGGTATTGACCACGGGATTAACAACTGGCTAACCTGTGTGACCAACGTAGGAACCGGCTTCATCATTGATGGCAGGCATCTTAAGAGCCTAAACCAGTGGTACAACAAAGAGGTTGCAAGACTCAAGCAAGGTCAGCCACAAGGACTCTGGTCTAAAAGGTTAGCCCACATCACAGAGCGGCGGAACCGTCAGATGCGGGATGCCATCAACAAAGCAGCAAAAATCATCCTGAACCATTGTCTAGAGCATCAAATTGGACGGGTTATATTTGGTTGGGGGCAAGGGATTAAGCAAGGTGCAAGGTTGGGACGCAAGACTCAGGAGTTTGTGCAAATTCCAACAGCGAAACTCAAGGCTCGTGTGGCTCAACTGTTTGAGCAATACGGGATTGAGTTGATTGAAGCCGAAGAAGCTAATACTTCAGCAGCATCGTTTCTAGACGGTGATTCTCTGCCTGCATTCGGTGAAAAACCCGAAGGGTGGAAAGCATCGGGGAAGCGGGTACAGCGTGGGCTGTATCGAACTGCATTGAATTGGTACGTTAATGCAGATGCCAATGGCGCTGCAAACATCATCCGTAAAGTAGCGACAACACTTGGTTTAGACCTAAGTGGAGTTGGTAGGGGGACATTGACCTCCCCGCAGAGAATCTTTCTCTGGCAATTGGCAGGGAAACGCGAAGCGGTACGGCTTTAGCCTACCGCGTAGCATCCTTGTAGAATCTCCGTTGCTTTAGCTCGGAGAGAGTCAATAAACTGTGATTCTCTCGCCATCAAACTTTGTAAAAGTAAAGCCGTTAAAGGGTTCATTGAAAGTTCCTCTTTGATCTTTGAGAATGCTGATGGCAACGTCTTCACCTAATTTCAAAGAGGCTATGG
>JBAUTA010000458.1:0-2796 GCA_049581985.1 Kovacikia sp. | reverse complement strand
ACATCAAACCGTCTGACTCATCAACATCCAACAGATGGGCCAATTCAATTTATCACACGGAAAAGGGGGTGTGATCTCCCGCCACCCGATCAATCCCAAATCCAAAATGGCATCAGATCGGCACAAGCGCTTATCCTTATAATGAATTGACCTGTGTTTTTCCGGTTCCCTCTCCCCTAAATTAACTTTAAGTATGGCCTCCGATCGCGCTCAACCCGAAGCCCAACCCACCTCTACTTTGGAAGAAATCCGCGCCACCCGGTTGGCAAAAGTTGAGCAATTGAAACAAGCCGGACAGACTCCCTATGCCTATCGCTGGGACGTGACTCACCATGCGGCTGATCTCCAGTCCAAATTTACAGAGCTGCCCAACGGGGAGGAGGTTGCGATCGAAGTGTCCGTTGCCGGTCGGATTCTGGCCCGGCGGGTATTTGGTAAACTGGCGTTTTTTAGCTTGCAAGATGAAACGGGGAGCATTCAGCTTTATCTGGAAAAAGCCCGGATCGAGCAAAAAATGGCGGATCTGCCCAATGCCTTCACCTCTCTGAAGCAACTGACCGATGTGGGTGACATTATGGGCGTCAAGGGCACGATCAAACGGACAGAGAAAGGCGAACTCTCGGTCTATGTTAGCGAATATGCAATGCTGACCAAATCCCTGCTGCCCCTGCCCGACAAGTGGCATGGTCTAACTGACGTGGCCAAGCGCTACCGCCAGCGCTATGTGGACCTGATTGTTAATCCCGAAGTGCGAGAAACCTTCCGGCGGCGGGCGTTGATCACCGCATCAATGCGTCGCTACCTGGATCAGCAGGGTTTTATCGAAATTGAAACCCCCGTGCTGCAAACAGAGGCCGGGGGCGCGGAGGCGCGTCCTTTTATTACTTATCACAATACGCTGGAGATGGATCTCTATCTTCGGATTGCCACTGAGCTACACCTGAAGCGGCTGATTGTGGGCGGCTTTGAAAAGGTGTTTGAGCTGGGTCGAATTTTTCGGAATGAGGGCGTCTCGACTCGCCATAACCCGGAGTTTACCACGATCGAGGTTTATCAGGCCTACGCTGACTACAACGACATGATGCAGTTGACCGAGACGATCGTCACAACTGCGGCCCAGGATGTGTTGGGAACGTTGCAGATTACCTATCAGGGAACGGCGATCGACCTGACGCCACCCTGGCGCAGAGTCACCATGCACGACCTGGTGCAGGAAAAAACAAGCCTCGATTTCACCCGGTTTGCCACCCTCGACGAGGCAAGGAAAGCGGCGGCGGCTGCCGGGTTGCACGAGGTCGAAAAGTGTGAATCCATCGGCAAGTTGTTGAATGAGGCGTTTGAACAGAAGGTGGAAGAAAGCCTGATTCAACCGACGTTTGTCACCGATTATCCGGTGGAAATTTCTCCCCTGGCCAAGCCTCACCGTTCTAAGCCGGGGCTGGTAGAGCGATTTGAGCTTTTCATCGTTGGCCGGGAAACGGCAAATAGCTTCTCGGAGTTGACCGATCCAATCGATCAGCGCCAACGCTTGGAAGCCCAGGCAGACCGCAAAGCAGCGGGTGATCTGGAGGCCAACAGCGTGGATGAGGATTTTCTGACTGCCCTGGAATATGGGATGCCCCCCACGGGCGGATTGGGAATTGGAATTGACCGTTTGGTGATGCTGCTAACCGATTGCGCCAGCATTCGGGATGCGATCGCCTTTCCCCTGCTAAAACCAGAAAAAGCTGAGGCTGAGGAGGCGTGAATGATCGGTCGGGTATTTGGCGGGTTGATCGCTTTATTTCTTTTCCTGGCTGTTCTCAAGACAGTAGGATTTGCCCCCTTCAAAATTTTTTCAGGGGCTTTGCCCTGGTCCAATAACCAAACGAATAATAATTCTTCAACGTCTCCTGCTCCCAATAACAATCCTCCCGCCCAAAGCCAATTTTCTACCCAATCCAACTCTCCTAATTCCTCAAACAACCCCTCTTCAAGCTATCCTCCTGTAACCTATCCTCCCCCACCTGCTTCCAATGGAACCAGGGCGGTGCCTGCTAACTGGTAAGTAGGTAGCTCTAATTAATTGTAAGCAGGGGGAGTGGGGGCTGCGCCCCCAGGCAGGGGTTCCACCCCCTCCACCCCCAAACTCATCTTTTATTTAATTGCGCCCAACTACTTAATGGGTTGCGTATTTAAACTAGTACAACAAAAATAAAGTTTTGAAAGGGATGAAAGGGGTGGAACCTCTGCTTGGGAGCAAAGCGCCCAAATTCCCTTGAATCCTCTGTCCTGATCAAACTGGCGATAGCCATAGCAGGAGATGGGGGTACCCCATAGAGGGATGGTGGAAGTGTTTCTCCCGAAAAGAACCTAAGGGATTCATAAACCTTATGTAAATTTTATGGCTTCTCGTCTTCAGTAACCCTACGGAAGCCATTATTTTTTCCTGGTCAATTATCCGTATTTCTCTGAAGTGCATTCTTCTTTCACTTGGGGAATAATCTCATCGTACCCGAATAAATCTTAATCCACGGTTCGATTAACTTCTTGATTTCCTCAGCATTTTTGGGGAGACGCGATCGAGTGAACTTCACCTGATTTTCGTGAAACCTTACCTATAAAAGCTTTTTAACGAGCGATCGCTCTCGCATACCCCTGCATTCCTGCCACTCCAATCGAGGAGCTGGTGTCAGTTTTGACTGGCAGTTTTCCGCGTTCCTTGACCTTTCCTTATCCCCCAGCACATCAACTATGGAATCCTCTCACCGCTTCAGCCCAACCACCCCCGCAGCCAGTAACCCGCAACCTTTCCTC
>JBAUTA010000457.1:0-1669 GCA_049581985.1 Kovacikia sp. | reverse complement strand
CCCGATTGTAATGGCGATCTGATCTGGAGCAAGAGCACCGAGACCTATCGCTTAGCCTCCCAGTTTGATTTGCTTGGCACGGCTAATCGTCCCGTTACAATCAAAATGCCGAATTTGGCTGAGCTCGCTGCCCAAGCTACAGCTCGTCCAATTGGTCAGTTTTCACCAATAAGGTTCATACAGCCCCAAACCCTCCAGCCAAAGATTGATGGGATGTCTTTGGGCGGTGGTTCGATGGGGGCTGGGGCGATTTGCTTTTTCTCTATTCCTTTGATTACGATTGTTGCCTTGTTTGTGTTGAATATCTTTTTACCCATTGTGGTATTTATTTTCAGTCTTTGGTTCTTGCTCGCTTTCAAGTTCTGTATTCCACCCAGCCTCAAAATTGATGGCGGCTTGCAAGCTGAACTTGCAGCAATACCTCCCAAAATTGGGGTCGATGCTGAACTGCAGGTTGATGTTGATGCACCAGATTTTGAACTTGAAGTTGAAGGCCAAGTCATGAATGGAATAGAAATTAATAACCAGCTAGTTGATGACCTATCAAGCTCTCTTGCTGAAGCCCTTGATACCACTGCCAATGAAATTCAACCCGGACTCAGACAATATTCTAATGCACCTTTGGTGTCGCTTTCTAATGTCTTTAAAGAGCAGTCGGATAAACAAGCATCGGCAGCCAACCCAGCAGGTAGCAGCTTGAATTTAACGTCGAATTTGGAATATGAACCCCGACGTATCTGCCAGTGGAAGTATGAGAAATATTTGCCCACGACAGGAGAGTTTACATGAATCTACCTCTTGATAGTCAGCGCCTAACAAAGCATCAGCATTGCATCAGTGTTTGTGGAGGACTTGCATGAATACTCTCAGTAGCAAAGGGATGCTCGGTAAAGGCATAGGAGTGCCGATTGCTCCCATGATTGACGGGAAACTTCCTTGGGTCGAGGGTCCGGAGAAAGTCCGTCAATCAATTGCCATTATTTTAGATACGGAACCGGGTGAGCGGATCATGCTGCCATCATTTGGCTGTGGATTACGTCGCTTTTTAATGCAACCCAACACCACAGCGACCCATGCGCAAATGCAACGAGAGATTGAACGGTCTTTGCGCAGTTGGGAACCCCGAATTTCTGTTGACAGTGTGAAGTGTTTAGCAGGAGATGATCCTGCCATGGTCATTGTGGATATTCAATACACCCACCTGCGAGATGGCCGTCGCGATAATTTTGTATATCCTCTTTATCTGGAGTAGCGTATGCCGTTACCTAGTCCAATCCTTGATGATCGCACTTATCAGCAGTTAATTGCTGGCTTAAAGGCTCGCATTCCAGTTTATAACCCGGAGTGGACAGATCATAATGAAAGCGATCCAGCGGTTACATTACTGGAATTATTTGCCTTTCAGTCGGAGAACCTGCCCTACCGCTTCAACCAAATACCAGAGACGACCTATCTGGAATATCTTCGTCTCTTGCAGTTGCCGTTGCGCCCCGGACAAGCTGCGCGCGTACTCCTAACACTTACGACTCAAAAATCTTCTGGTGTTCTTGTGCCTCAACAAAGTGTTGCCAAGGCCAACAAACTAGAGTTTCAGACGCTTACAGAAACTACGGTATGGCCAGTCTCATGTCTCGGAATTTGCCGAACTTTGACTGAACCACCTTCGGCT
>JBAUTA010000456.1:0-1725 GCA_049581985.1 Kovacikia sp. | reverse complement strand
GTTAAAGCATCGGTTTGTGGTTTACGGTTTGCAGTTTGAATGGGGGCGTGGGAGTGAGCGTGTGGGGTGCGGGCTGCCGTGGAAACTTCTGGCTCCTGCCTTGCTGATGAAATAAATCGAATCACCTTCTTTGTCAACCGCGAAGAATTTTCGTAGTCGTAGGCGTCCTTGATCGTCTGTGAAAGGGGTTCCGTATTCAGCCCTAGGGTGCCAGGGGCGGGGCTATGCTGGAGGGCGATCGCGGCTTCAATCAATTTGCCATCTCCACTCAATTCCAGGTCTTTAATCACCGTAAACGGAAACCACTTGAGCGTTCCCCTGCCCTTCGCCGCAGCCTCTTGCAGCATTTCTTCCAAAATTTGTTGAGCATCCTTGGGAATAAAACAAGCCGCACTCACCCAACACTCACCGGGGTTTAACCTGCCGTATTTTTGCTCAATACGGCGACGGAATTCGAGATACCCCCGCGAAAAAAAGAGAAGCTGCCGTTGCCTTTTGGCTTCATCGAGGGCAGAAGTTCCCTGGGAGGTCAGTTGTCCCCCGATCCAATCGGTAATTTCGGTCAGGCAAACGGTGCGCCCAGCCAACAACGCTTCATAGGCTGTCGCCGTCCCCGCCAACCCACCTCCAGCGACTAGAATTTCACATTCAATCGTTTGATCCGGAGTTCGAGGTGGTTGCGCTGGGGGCATTGGCGATGCTTGGGCGATCGCAAAAAGCTCCAGGTTAGTCAAACCGAAGGCCAACAGCAGGCTACCCACCCACCCACCAGAAAACGAAACCTGCAGCAACCGAATCCTTCTTAGCATGGGTCACTCTGGAAATTTACCAATGCCCAACTTTTACCACTTGCCGCCCCAAAATCTCTAAAATTTCTGGTTATTTGAGAGCAAACAAAGCCTTCCATGAGACAATTCCAGTTTGGAAATTTCCTAAACAATACTTTTCAGATCCGATGAGGAATATTTTTGTATGACGGAGAAAAATCTCAGCAAATCCTTTGGTGTTTTAGTGGCAATGGCAATCACCACTGGTGCAGCCGTGATTCCTGAAATTGCTCAGGCAGAGCCAGTGCAGCAGCCCGTTGCACAGGCTTCCTTCTGTCGGGCTGCCAATCGATCGACCCCAGTTTTTGAAGTCGATTCAACCATTAGTTCTGCCCTGCTGCTTCTGCGTCCCAACCAACAGGTGACGTTGACCGAACTGCCTTCCCCTGGCAGTCAATTTGCCAGAATCAGGGTGCCGATCGCCGGATACGTTCAAACGGCTGTCCTTAAAAACTGTGAAGCCCCTCCCCCTCCTCCCCAAACCGCTTGCCGCTACTTAAAACAGCCTTCCCTGGTAAAAGTTCGGAGAGAACCCAGAATTATTGACTCACCCAGCAATGTGATTGGTCAGGTATACCAGGGTGAGAAAGTTTCTGTAATTCTCAATTCAGACGGTAGCGTTAAATCAGCCCAGGCAGATGGTTATAACTGGGTCGCCATTGATCCAACCCGTGCCCCGCTCTTTTTGCCCCCTGGTACTGCCTGGCTTTTTAACAGCGTCGTCGGCAACCCAACTAGTAACCTGGGCTACTGCAATTAACAGGTTTATTGGGTTTAAAGCAGAGGATGGAGGCTAGAAGCAGGAAGCAGGGGAAGTCCTGGTAGACCAAAACTTTCGTTATGGAGGGGGGTAAAGGGGGGAAACCCCCTTTTGGGGGCGAAGCCCCCACTCCCCCAT
>JBAUTA010000455.1:0-2283 GCA_049581985.1 Kovacikia sp. | reverse complement strand
TTGAACTCGGATGAGCAGATCGGGGATGGCCATGACGATCGCGCGATTGGTGGCTTCACTCTGCCGGAGAGCTGCTTCCGCCTGTTTGCGGTCAGTAATATCGCGCACAATTATCAGGACTTCCTCTTCACCAGAAACCACAATCCGCACCTCCTCATATTGGGCGCGACCGTCAACCAAAAGTTGCTGCTCGTAATGCTGCATTTCGCCTGTTTCGAGGGCCTGGCGAATGTAGTGCAGGCGCAACTCAGCAAGATCGGGGGGTAAGGAGTCATAAACATGACTCCCCACAGAGAACAGGGAATCCTGCTGAATCAGGAGGCGATCGCGCCCTTCGATATCCACATACCTCCCTTCCCGATTCGCCCGAATCAGTAAATCGGGGATGGTGGCAATCAGGGCCCGGTTGGTGGCTTCACTCTGCCGCAGGGCTGCTTCTGTGCGTTTGCGATCGGTAATATTTCGCTGAATCGAGACATAGTGGGTGACCTGACCGGAATCATCCGTAATTGGCGTCAGGCTCATTTCAACCCAAAACTCAGTTCCATTTTTGCGCTGGTTAACCAGTTCAACCTGGGCGGAGTGCTGATAAGTGAGAGCTGCCCGGATCTTATCTAACTGGTTGCGATCGGTGCGCTGACTTTGCAAAATTCGGGGCGACTGTCCGATCACATCTTCGGCACTGTAGCCCGTCATGCAGGTGAATGCCTGATTGATGTAAATAATCCGAGGACCCGGCAAATCGATGGGGGCTGCTTCGGTAATCATGACCGCATCACTGGTATTGACCACCACAGACTCCAACAAACGCAAGCGTTCTTCTACCCGCTGACGTTCATCGACTTCCTGCTTTAACTGCCCCAGGGCTACGTCCAACTCACGGGATTTTTGTTCAAGCTGGCAACTATACCCGATCCCCTGAGATACCTCGGCTAGCATCTCGATGGCGATCGCAGTCTCCGCCGCGTGACCAGTTTCCCTTCCCAAGCTTTCAATTCCCAACCAGGGAAGCGGACTGAGTGAAACCCGACTATCAAAAACGATGTCTACCTTGCCGGTAGGTAAAAATTTCCCAATCCGACAAGGCTTGCAGATGTGGTGGTTAGGTTCAACGCGGATTAGCCCACTGGGAGCCGCAAAGGTTTGACCATAGGCAGCTACCCGTACCCGATCGGTCGCAAAAGACTGAGCTGTTTCAACGGCCTGCTTCCAGAGGTAGACCTGGGTATAGGCAGCTTCAACCGGATCATTCACAACAGAATCAGCCCCGTATTGGCGTCGAAAATTCCGGACAAATGTCTGATTGGGGGAGGTATCTAAGTCTTGGAAGTAACTCCAGCTTAAGTAATGTCCGCCAGCGGCTGCACCAATGGCGTGTAGTTCTGCTTCCATTACACTAATTGACAGCGTGGGCATTTCGCTGGTAGAAAACCCCGCTTCCCGATACTGCTCGTAAAAAGCACGGTTACTGGAGCCCTTAATGGTGCTAAGAATGGCATCGGGTTTGAGCTGCTGAATCTGGGCGATCGCTGCTGTAAAGTCCTGACCTCCTAACGGCAGATAGCATTCACCAACCACCCTCCCTTGCCGCTGCTTGAGCTGCGCTTTGACGATTGTGTTGACTGTGCGGGCAAAGGCATGATCTGAACCTAACAGAAAAATTTGTGGGTGCTGGTTTTGTAATAACCAATCGAGGGCCGGTTCCACCTGCTGATTGGGACAGGCACCCGTGTAGAAAATATTTCTGGAGCACTCTAACCCTTCATAGCGAACCGGATACCAGAGCAGGGCGTTTAATTCCTCAACGACAGGTAACACTGCCTTACGGCTATCTGAAGTCCAGCAGCCAAAAACAGTTGCAACCCCGTCCTGTTGAATCAGTTTTCTGGCTTTGCGCTTAAATTGAACCGGGTCAGATGCCCCATCTTCGATTATGGGTTGAATCCCTTCGCCCAGTACCCCACCAGCCCGGTTGATTTCGGCGATCGCCAGCAATTCAGCATCCCTGAGAGCAACCTCACTGGTTGCCATCACCCCGCTTAGAGAATGCAACAGACCCACGCGCATAAAACACCAAACAACTTGCCCAATTAGACCGTACCCCTTATTACATTTCCCACAGCGAAACTATCTGTATCAATCGCCCAAATCGTTGACCGTATATCTAGACAAATAATAGGCGAAGGAGGGTGGGCAATTGCCCACCTCCTTTGTCGATGTCAGGAAACCCTGTCTCAGCCCTTGATGCACACCACTTGCTTCAGGGTCGCCACCACTTCTACC
>JBAUTA010000454.1:0-3273 GCA_049581985.1 Kovacikia sp. | reverse complement strand
CACCCCGTCCCCAATCTGCCCTGTTCACTATTCAAATTGGTATGACTAGCCATTTAGAAAGTTGACAGAATACTAGCTCTCTGGGGGTAGGTGTAAAACCTGCCCGCTTTTTTAGATCAGATTCGATGGCGGTTCTTCAGATTTCCTACCCATGCGAATCCAGTGTTATCCCCCAATTTGAGACATTGTACGGCTATAGGCCCCTGTTGTGCCTGAATCGCGTTGCTTGTAGTTAATCTCTGGTTTGAGCATCAGTAGTTCGCTCACCTGCTGCCGCAACAGGTAGGAGGGAACACCCGATCTCAGACCCGTTTTCAAATCCATTTGTCCAGTTTCATTCAGCAGGCAGGGACGTAGCCAGCCATCTGCAGAAAGGCGCATCCGGTTACAGCGATCGCAAAAGCATTCCGACATCTGACTAATGAAACCAAGCGTTCCTTTAGCACCGGGAATTTTAAACACATCAGCCGGACCATTCCCCCGTACCTGACCTTCTGTCAATCCCCACTTTGCCCGAATTCGCTGCCGCAGTTCCTCTGAGCTGACCCAGCCCCGGTTTTTGAATAGATCATCATTTCCGATCGGCATAAACTCGATAAATCGGACATGCCACTCCCGATCAATACTCAATGCTGCCAGATCTAGCACTTCCTGATCGTTAACCCCAGGAATGACAACCACGTTCAGTTTCAAGGGATTAAACCCAACCTCATAGGCGGTTTGAATTCCCCCCCAAACCTGCTGCCAGCGAGATCGCCCCCGGTTGCCAATAATTTGATTAAACACCTCTGGGTTGAGCGAATCCAGGCTAATGTTGATGCGCCGCAGTCCAGCATTATAGAGATCCTGGGCCAGACCTTCTAACAGAAAGCCATTTGTGGTCATTGACAGGTCTTGTGTCTCGGGGAATTGGGCGATCGTCCGGACAATCTCCACTACAGCCGGATGCACCAGGGGTTCTCCCCCTGTCAATCGGAATCGGGAAAAGCCTACTGGAATAAACACTTCCTGCAGTAGAGTAATCAGCTCTTCTGGAGTTAATAAATTTTGCTGCAATACATATTGAATATCTGCCCCCTCTGGCATGCAGTACTGGCAGCGGAAGTTGCAGCGGTCAACGAGACTAATACGAAGATAATCAACAGGGTTCATGCGTCTATTGTGACGGATTTTTCAACGAGGCCACTGTCTACCAGGACATAAATCCTGTTCGCCAGATCCGATTTCCCGGCAAGGACTCCTCCCGGACAAGCTCTCACTCCAAACTATAGCCGTAGCCCGATTGGTTAGGACGGGAGCAACTCTAGGGGCAGGGTTACCCTTAAGATCTGGTAATGAAATTCTGCCTAATCACCAACGGTTGATTCTTCAACAGATTTAGCTGGGAATAGTACCCGCATCATCTGATGCAGCGACTGTCCCCGTCGTTCGTGCACAAACACCAGCGGCAGCAGAGCCACCAACCGCACAACCGCAGAAAGCGCAAACAGGGCTGGAATCCCTCCCAAATTTGTAAATTCTGCCAGAAACCCTCCAGCAGTGGTTCCTAAAGCGCCACTGACTCCCGCCACCGCCGCTGCCACTGCAAAGTAAGCTGCCTGGTTTGAAACAGGAGCGACGCCCAGCTGCATGTTGTTATTGCATAGATCGATCGCCGCCCAGGTTACTCCCGCCAGGATATGCAGTAAAGGCAACCACAACCAGAGAGATAGTTGATTGGTTCCTGTGCCCAACCAGAGAAGCGGAGTCACAGCGACCAAAATGCCAATCACAATCAAAATCGGGCGGTTCCCCACCCGATCTGCCAATTTTCCCCAGATTACCAGCATTAGCAGGTTTGCCCCTGCCTGCAAACTGGTGTAGATGGTGACCCAACGGACATCAATTCCCAGATTATCCAGCATGTAAAGGTTAAAGAAAGGGGCACTAAGATTAACCGCAAACATCCACAGACTGAAGTAAAGCAAAAAGAAAAGGAAGTTAGTGTCCTTGAATAAGGGGATGGGGGGTGGGTTTCGGTGGGAGTTCGACGGGGCTGGGCGATCGCTAAATGCCTCTGCCTCCCCGTTTGTCCCTATCACCTGGGTCTTGAGCCCTGAGCCCTGCTCCTGATGCTGCAATTGCGGGTCTACATCCACCATGAAAAACTGAAACCCCAGGCTGATCATGCCCATGATCACGCCTAATACCAGAATCACCCCGTACCCTTGCAAGGAACTATCGGGGAAGGAGGCAACCAGCCAGCCCAGCAGCGGCACACAGAGCAAATTGGTCAGGCTAGAAGCGCCATTACGGACGCCAAAGTATCGTCCACGGAGACGACGGGGCACCAGGACTGCTAACCAACTTAACCAGGATGCACTGCCCAACGCCCCCAAAAAATTACTGAAAAAGACGATCATCAGCGTCCAGGTCACCAGCACACTGGGTTCAGTTTTTTGCCAGTGGATGAACCCAATCCCAACGGCCAGAGCTAACCAGAGCAGACGCGAGGGAGCGTAAACCCAGAGGCAATAATTGTGGCGGCTATGGATCCGATCGCCCAGAAATGCTCCTACTGGCTGGATCAAATTTGCCAGCATGGGGATCGATGACAGCAGTCCAATTTGAGTTGGGCTGGCGTGTAGTTCTACAAGGAAGTTGCTTAACAGCACTCCCCCAGTCACATTGGAAAAAATGGTGGCAAACACCCCATCCCAGGTAGATGCCCGCAGACTAAGGCGAATCGCCTGTTTGGAGGCGATCGGAGAAATTTCTTGATCAATCGAAAATGCTTCTACTGCTAATGCATCAGGGATTTCCTGATCGATAGCAACTCCAGATTCAATCGCTTCAGCCTTTACCACTGTCAACGCACCAAGAGTAAGATCCCTAACTTCCCTCTAATGTTAAGCGAATGCATCAGACAACCACTCAACAGTTATAGCGGTTCTCACTAGGGTGAGGTACGGGGTGTGGGGTGGAACCCCCACGCAGGGGGCAGCGCCCCCTGCACCCCTATACTCCATTAATATGAAAACCGCTGTAGACTCAACAGCTATGCCAATTAAAAAAGACAACCACGACAGATGGAGCTGGGGAGCAGGGAACTTTCACCATGAGCGCTTAGCCGAACGGTGGCACCCCTGGCTGCGGGTGAAGCCCCCATCTTCAGGCCTTATTATTCAACTCCACTTCACTTTAAGTTTGCCCAACTATAGTAAGTAGGTAGCTCTAATTAATTGTAAGAAGGGGGAGTGGGGGCTGCGCCCCCAGGCAGGGGGTGGAACCCCC
>JBAUTA010000453.1:0-3497 GCA_049581985.1 Kovacikia sp. | reverse complement strand
GTGGAGGAGAGTAGTGGGTAAGTTGGTGGTTCTCAAGTTGGGGGATGGCAGCTTCGAGCAAGGCTTTTCAGTCACTTTGCAGATCGGAGACGAATCCGCTCGGCCCTCAACCGAAGTCACTGGCGTTTTACCGGCTAACGCTGAAATTCTGCAGATATACCAGCAGTGGCAGTTGGCTTACCGCCAGTTGGGCTTGCGATCTCGCCTGTCTGCTCCCAGTGGGCAAATCACGAATGTTTCAATGGTGGCAGACTGCAACCGGGCTGCCCAAATATTGCGTGATAGCCTCAACCACTGGCTGAGTACGGAACGATTTCGGATTATTCGAGAAAAATTGCTGGAGAAGTTAAGCCCAGCAGACGAAATTCGCATGGTTCTACAAACCAAAGACCTCCAATTGCAGCGCTTACCCTGGCACCTCTGGGACTTTTTCGAACGTTATCCGAAGGCCGAGGCTGCCCTCAGTGCCCCTATCTATGAGCAGCCAGGGCAGGTAAGACAGAGCAGCAACCGGGTCAAAATTCTGGCAATTTTAGGGAACAGTAATGGCATTGATGTCCAAGCAGACCGCAGTTTGCTGGAGCAGCTATCTGGTGCTGAAGTCAACTTTGTCGTAGAGCCAACCCGCCGAGAACTGTCCGATCAGTTCTGGCGTCAAAGCTGGGATATTCTCTTTTTTGCTGGGCACAGTTCTACTCAGATAGATACGGAAACGGGTTGGATAGAGATCAATGCAACCGAGCGGTTAACTATTGCTCAACTAAAATATGCCCTCAGGAAAGGGGTGGAAAGGGGTTTGAGGGTTGCCATTTTCAATTCCTGTGACGGTTTGGGGCTGGCACAAAATCTGTCGGATTTGCGCATTCCCCAAATTATCGTGATGCGAGATCCGGTGCCCGATCAAATTGCCCAGGAATTTTTGAAAAACTTTCTAGAAGCGTATGCCCAGGGTGAGTCCTTTTATCTATCTGTCCGGGAAGCCAGGGAACGATTAGAGGGCTTGGAGGATATCTTTCCCTGTGCAACCTGGTTACCCATTATCTTTCAGAATCCGGCGGAGGTGCCGCCTTCCTGGGAGGATTTGTGTGGCGGAAGGGTGACCACGTCTTTCCTCTTTGGAGCCACTGAAACTGCTGAAGCCGCAGGGCGATCGCACCCGGCAACCCTCCCCCGCCCCTCCGCATCGCCTCTGAAGGCGGTTAGCTCTGATGCTATCCCCAAGGCTGCAGACCCCAGGGTGACATCTCCTGCGCCCGCGTCAGAGCCAGACATGCTCTCCATCCCGTTGCCTGAACCGATTCCAGAGCCACTCCCGGGGGGACCATCAGTTCAACCTGAAGCAGCCACACCTGCCCTTGACCCCCTCTTTCTAGAGCAGTGTCAGCGGGAACTCAGCCGACATGTGGGTCCGATCTCCCAGTTCCTGCTCAAGGATGTGCTTTCTCACCATGCGCAGATATCTGCTCAGCAACTAATTGATATCCTGGCAACCAAAATTCCCAACCTACAGCAGGCAGAAACGTTTAAACACCAGATAGAAATGGTGGCCCCCCAGCCTCAGGCTCGCTCATCTCCAGAACCCCAGAGAATTTCCTCTCGAAATCGAGCATCCGAATTTCCGGTTGAGCAAAATCAACCGAAGCCGTTAACAGTTTTAGAACCCGCATTCCTGGAGCGGTGTCGGCAGGAGTTGGCCCGGTATATTGGACCGATCGCCAGCCACATCCTCAAAACTGCCTTGAAGCAGCATCCCCACCCTACACCGCAGCAGTTGGTGGAAATCCTGGCAGCTAATATTCCCCATCCTCAGCAAGCAGAAGAATTTAGACGAAACCTATCCTGAGGAATGGGAGCGACGTAACCCCTTGCATCAGATCTCTCAGGATAGATTTGAGGAATACCTGCTATCCCCTCTTGGGGGATTAGTTTAGAATACAACAGTAGATGATATGCCCTTATAGGGGATGTAGCTTAATCATCTACGGAAAAACCATCAAAGCGAGGAATTGCAAGTGGTCGCTACCCCTGAAAAAATCCAGCATCTATCAGACACGCCTGCTGCTCAAGAGCGTGTTGCCGTTCTGCTGATGGGTTATGGCGAAGTCGAAAGCTACGAAGACTTTGCGAATTACAATGAACAGGCGCTCAATCTGCTGACTGCCAAATTTGCCCCGGTTCCCACCTGGATCTATCCGCCTTTAGCAAAACTGCTGGCAATTTTCGACTTGCATGAGTGGGACCATCAGCATGATCATTTCATCTCCCCCCACAATGCTATTTTTGAACGCCAGCGGGCAGGCATTGAGCAGCATTTGCAGGAACAGTGGGGCAATCGCATCAAGGTTTTCAAAGCCTTCAACTTTTGCAAGCCCTTCTTGCCAGAACAGGTTCTGGAAGAAATTAAAGCCCAGCGGTTTGACAAATTGCTGATCTATCCGCTACTGGTCGTAGACTCCATTTTTACTAGTGGGATTGCGGTCGAGCAGGTCAACAAAGCCCTTGCCAAGCTGACCGATGCTACGGAACATTGGGTTAAGGGCACCCGCTATATTCCCTCCTTTTATAACGAGCCGGACTATATTACGCTGATGGCTCGGTTAGTTGAGGAAAAGATCGCCTCTGATCTGGCCGTTGCCCATTTGCCTTCCCAAACCGCAATTGTGCTGATGAACCATGGTTGTCCCCACAAGGCAAAGGGGTTCACGTCTGGAATTGATGAAAGTCAGGCACTTTACGAACGGGTACGGGAAAAGCTGATCCATCGCTATCCCTTAATTTCGGTGGGCTGGTTAAACCATCAGACGCCATTAATTGACTGGACACAGCCGAATGCGGAACTGGCCGCTAAGAATTTAATTGAACTGGGGGCGACGGCGATCGTCTTTATGCCGATCGGGTTTGCCACGGAAAACCACGAAACCTTGTTGGATGTGGATCACATCATTCATGGGCTGCGGCGTAAACATCCGGATGTCACCTATGTGCAGATGGAATGTGTCAACGATCGTCCTGAGTTCCTCAAGATGGTTGCCGAGTGGGCAAATCCTCAAATCGAGGCCTTGCTATCTGAAACGGCTGTTGCAGTAAATCCAAGTCTTGCCCACAGCCATAGCCATCACGATCATAATCATCATGACCATAGCCACCATAGTCATGATCATGGGCATCATCACCACTAACGAAGGCTCATGAAGTTCTTTGTCAGGGCACTCTTGATGGGTGCCCTTTTTGATCCGTAAATGGTCAGGTTGGCGTTCCCAGCAACTCGTTTACTTGTTCAACCCATCCGATCTCATCCACAATCCCAGCAACGATGCCCAAATGGTCAATATCTTGAACTTGAATCTCGTTAAGTGTTGAACTCAGTTCCACCCCTGCACCCCGTCCCCAATCTGCCCTGTTCACTATTTAAATTGGGTATTATATCGCCAGAAAGCGAAGTCAATGAGCCTGTCTGAAATTAGACTAAATCAAAGTCAACGGATTGCGATCGTGGG
>JBAUTA010000452.1:0-2656 GCA_049581985.1 Kovacikia sp. | reverse complement strand
GTTTGCCTCACACAAATGGGTTAGCATCCACCAGTGGCGGCTAGATTTATTTCTACCCATGCTCAGCAAGCAATGGCCTGAAAATCTTTATGCCCGCATCTTACCTTCGGTTGCCCTTCGCTTGAGGGGATTCAATATGCCTTTCAAAGGAGGGCAACTAGAAGTAAGAAAAAGGCTGAATCATGGGCTTGAATGATCAGGACTGGGCGACAAGCCAGTTGATTTTTCCAGTTAATTGACTGGGCAGGTTAACAACTTGAAGTTAGTCAGGTTTTGGGAAGGACTTCAATCATGTCTGAGGATGGCCAAAGTTTACTAAACTTAAACTATTGGTGAATTGCCTACGTACAGGATCCTGAATGACTTCCTCTGTTCTTTCGTCTACATTTTTGCTTACGCTACTGCTGTTAGTGGGGTTGCTGTTCTTTATCCGAGCTTCGGTTAAGGATCGGACGCAAATTGTCAGGTTGGTATCTGAGCAGAAAGAAGATACCGTTTTACCACAGTTGCAGCATTATTTTGCCCAGCGCTCTTACCAGATCAGGGCAATGAATGAAGCGCATAATCAAATAGCGCTAGAGGGCTTTGTCCGTCCTAGCCTATTTTTGGCTAGCTTTTTGACCATGCTTGCGGCGATCGGAATTCTTTGCTTGGCACTGGTGCTCTGCATCTTACTTCCCAGTTTTGCGATCGCGTGGCTGGGTTTTGTTTTGTTTGCTCCCCTGGCTGGAATTTTTTACTGGCGTAGAGCGGGGCGTCCCGAAAAAGTTTTGCTTAAGGTAGAGGCAGCTACAGGCCCGTGCCAGGAAGAACTAAGCGTCATCACGGTTGCTGCCCATCGTGATGAAGTTGCAGAGTTTCGGCGTGCGTTTCCTTTCAAGCAGGTTGAGGAGTAGGGAATTATCAGGTAGTTTTAACAGACAACAAACCCGCCCAAGGTAACTTAGGCGGGTTTGTTGATAAAATACCAAACTAGCCAGTTTAGCGGTTGCGGGCCGCAGCAACTGGTAGTTCTCCGACTTCGTCTTCAGACCCTCTCAGACTGGGGAACAGAAAATGGTTTTCCTCAACATACTGCGCTCCGAAGAGTCCCTTTTCTGCCCAAAAGTATCTATCCGTTGTGTGTTCATTCCGTTTTACCAGCAATAATGCTGGCGGAACGATTCCTTCCGAATGAATAAACTTCCGAGCGGCTGTAACGGGCTTATCTTCCCCGCACTCAATGCTGAATTGAGGCACATTCTCAAGAATTCTACGCCCCTCTTGCCGCCTCCGACTTTTACGTTTACGTCTCCTTGCCAAGTCCCCTTACCCCCTTTTTTTTGAAACCAATGTGTAGTGATAGTTACAAAAGACGTCGTAAGTATATCTGCTTGAGATTGAAAATTCAACTTCTTTTAACCCATCGATACAAAGATTTATGACTCTGGCGATAGAATCTAAAACTGCCTCAGATTCTTCTGGGTTTGAGCCATATTGGATGATAGATAAAGTGGTGGGAGATCGGGTGAGGGGGGATAGAGTAGTAGGGGATAGGGGTTCTCCTTAATTACGGTGGCCCTGCCTGAACAGGGCAGGTTACAGAAATAAATTCATGTTGATGCCTACTAGCACGGAATTTATTGCGCTTTGTCGAGCGCAGGTAGCTTTGCTAACGCAGGGGTTAGGGGCATCTTTAAGCGTGGTTTATCTAACCCAGGAACTGGTTGAAGGGACAGAGACGCAATTGGTGCCGGTGGTGGCCTATCCTGAGACTGCAATCGACTGGCAGAAGCGGGATATCTTCCAACTGCCCCTGACTAGGGAAGGCGATGGTGTTGTGGTTCCCCGTTTGTTGAAAGATTCTGCCAGTATCCCTACCCTGCAACCGGGAGATTGGCTGGATGCTTCCCCAGAGCAGGATCGGGATCGGGTTCAGGAATCGTCAAAACAGACGGGCTTTATTCGTCAGAAATCTGCTTTGACTGTTCAACGGCAGCTTGTTTTGCCGCTGATTCATGAAGAAGTGGTATTGGGGCTATTGGTGACAGAACGGGCAGATCGGGCCTGGACCGAATGGGAGCAGGGACAGATCCAACAAATCGCCAGCACGTTGGCGATCGCCTGGGTATTAGACCAGCGCTATCAATGGCTCGACCAGGGTCGGCAACAGCAGCGGTTGCTCCAGACACAGCAGCACGACGTTTTAGACAATTTGCTGCATCAGTTCCGCAATTCCCTAACTGCCCTCCAAACTTTTAGTAAGCTAATCTTGAGACGGCTACTACCAGGGGATGCCAATCGTGAGATTGCTGCCGGCATTACCCGTGAGGCTACCCGATTGCGGGAACTTTCGCAGCAGCTGGAATCAGCTGCAGTGGGGATGGAGGAAGAAACTTTCCGCCGCCTCTCCTTGCCTGCCGCTGGTGAAGACTGGGAGGAGATCGCCTCAAAAAGCGAAGGGGCGGTAGAGGGGGAAGAATTGATTCCCCTTTTGCCAGCAGCTGGGGTACTGGTCAGAGGAGAATCCCTATTACTAGAGTCCTGTGCTTTGGTGGAAGTTTTGGAGCCATTGCTGGCATCGGCGACGGCGATCGGGCAAGCGCAAAATCTATCCTTGCAAAGGGATATTCCTGCCCACCTGCCACGGATTCAGGCCAATACCCAAGCCCTGCGG
>JBAUTA010000451.1:0-2613 GCA_049581985.1 Kovacikia sp. | reverse complement strand
CCTCTGTCCTGATCAAACTGGCGATAGCTATACTTCAGTTAGTCGTTGACTTGAAATGACTCCTGACTAGGAAGTATGGAAACATCCAATATTAATCTTCAGCCTGGCTACTGGGATCAAATTTGGGAACAGGAGGGTACAACCACCTGGCGACGCTATCCAGGTTGTTTTGGTCGGATTTGTTGGGCTGTTGGGCACTTTAACGAAGTGCTGGAACTGGGGTGTGGTGCTGGGCTTTTGGCGCGGCGTTTACTTGACTTTGGCAATGCCGTGACAGGACTGGATATTTCTGAAGCAGCGATCGCCCATCTGCCGCCCGAGATTAAGGGTGTGGTGGCAACGTTACCTGAAATACCCCTGCCTGACGACAGCTTTGATGTCGTGGTAGCAACCGAAACGTTGGAGCATATTGAGGATTATCAGGCTTGTGTAGCAGAGACCGTTCGGGTGCTGCGTCCTGGTGGGCGAGCCTATTTTGCAGTCCCCAATAATTGCCTGGGACCCGATGAAGATCCGGAACATCTTCGGAAGTATACGCCAGAAACGATCGAAGATCTCCTGGCACCCCATGGCCATGTCTTCATTGAAACCTTTGTGGATGAGTTTGTCGTCTCTCCAG
This sequence comes from Kovacikia sp., assembly GCA_049581985.1. GTDB lineage: Bacteria > Cyanobacteriota > Cyanobacteriia > Leptolyngbyales > Leptolyngbyaceae > Kovacikia. The sequence continues at coordinate 1,994 of JBAUTA010000451.1, read as the reverse complement.
GACAAATTGTGGCCCTACCGACCATTCTAGCGGCACTGTATACGTCAGGTTAATTACTAAAATCGCTTGTAAAAACAAACTGAATAGTTTTTAGCCATAGGGCAGGCATTTTGTCCACTCAAGCGGAACACTTGCGATTCCTTTTTATAGGAAAGGAGAGGTTCTCCTTGGGATAGGGTGCGGGTCATGGGAGACTGGTATCTACTCCGGTGGGTTTCTCGGATTACTTTATTTCCAGGGTGCGATCAGAGCGGTAGAGGACGATGTCAAATCAACCTAACTTTTCTCAGCCTTTTCTTTCCCTTTGCATGATTGTCAAAAATGAGGGAAAAAACCTGGCGCGTTGTCTGGCAAGTGCCCAGCCCTATGTGGATGAAATGGTCATCATAGACACGGGTTCCCAGGACAACACGCTGGAGATTGCGGCTCAGTATGGCGCAAAGCTGGATTACTTTGAGTGGTGTGATGACTTCGCCGCAGCCCGCAATTATTCTCTTTCCAAGGTTTCTGGCGAGTGGATTTTGCACCTGGATGCGGATGAAGAATTGATAGTTGAAGATTTCAGCTTTCGTCAACAGTTACTTACGCAATCAGACGTCCTGGTTTATGCAGTCACTAGAACCGATATTAATCTGCCGGAAGCCTCCTTCCTGGGTGGGTTTCATGCCAGAGTGTTGCGTAACATACCGGGATTTCGCTACGTCAATCGTTATCATGAGCAACTTCAGTATGAAGGCGATCGCCCCCTTGTTCACCAATATCTCCAGGGTGTGAAGATTCTCCACTATGGCAACAGTGATGAGATCGCCCTGCGGGAAAAGACCCTGACGCGCGACATTCCCATTTTGGAATCGATCCATCAGCAGGAAGGGTTGAGCTTTTGGCTCCTTGATTGTCTGGCACGTAACTACCTCCGTACTGATCAGTTCGATCGGGCACAGGAATACTATCAGGAAGCCTTCGATCGCCTCTTACCCCACCTGATAGGCGGCGAGAAACCCGATGGGTTCTACTGGCTACCAACTTTGATGCATTTCATGGCAGAGCAGGCGCTTGATCGAAATGACTTTGAAACTGCCCGGTTGTTGTGCCAGCGTGGCTTGGAGTGGTGTCCTAATCACCTTCCCCTGAATTACCTGGCCGGACATATGCTGCTAGATTTGGGCTTTCCTCTGGGGGCGATCGCCTATTTCGAGCAATGCCTGGAGTTGGCTCAAACCAATCACTTCTACAGCAGCGAACCTTTTATCCCCTCCTTGTTGAACGTAGATCCTGCTTGCAGCCTCGGTTGCGCCTACATGGAACTGAGGAATTGGGAGCAGGCGATCGCTGCCTTCGATCTGGCCTTATCGTTTGATGCAACCTGCGCGATCGCTCAACAGAAGCGGGATGAAGCTCGACAACGCATCGGTTAGCCGTCATTCAGATGGGGGGTGATTCTGTTCCCTGCCCAAGCAAAATTGTCACAGGTCCGTCATTTTCAAGGGTTACCTGCATCCTGGCACCAAACTTGCCCGTTTCCACGCGCAAACCGCTGTTTTGCAGTTTGGTGACAAATTTTTTGTAAAGAGCCTCGGCAACGGCAGGAGCAGCAGCGCGATCGAAGGACGGACGGCGACCCTTGCGGCAGTCTCCATAAAGCGTAAACTGGCTGATCACCAGCAATTCTCCCTCAATTTCCTGAACGGATTTGTCAAATCGTCCACCCTCTCCGTCAGGGAACAGTCTCAGCTCCAGACACTTGCGAACCATCCAATCCAATTCAGCTTCGGTGTCAGTCTCGGAAATGCCCACCAGCAAATTCAGACCCCGCCCAATTTTGCCAATCACCTGACCGTCTACCGTAACCTGGGAGGAAGTGACTCGCTGAATAACAACCCGCATGATTAAGGGGAAAAGGGTAAGGGAGAAGAAGAGAGGCGGAACGGGGGAAATGGGGACGTTCTTTAATATACCAATTTAAATAGCGAACAGGGCAGATTGGGGACGGGGTG
>JBAUTA010000450.1:0-4554 GCA_049581985.1 Kovacikia sp. | reverse complement strand
ATATTGTTCCTGGTTTTGGTAAAGCAGGACGTTACTCTCAGTTTCTAGGTCAGCCAACAAACGGTCAGGTCATAAAATAACTCAGTTGATTGAGGCTTCAAGGACTAGAAAGGGGATGAGGGCAATGCGTAAAGGTAGTGATGTTATCGGTAAGGTAGTGGTTACCTACGATGCTGGAAAAAGAGTTGAACGAGTTCAAGATTTGATTTTTGATCAGAACCATAATCAGCTTTTGGGCTTTCTTGTTGAAGAGAAAACATTGTTTCGGACTGCAAAAGTAATTCCTTTGCAAAATGTGAAGGCGATCGGACTAGATGCGATCGTGGTTCATTCAAAAGGCTCGGTGGTCGGGGCAGAGCAGATCTCTGCAATTAAAGAGATTTTGCAAGATAATAATGTGCTGAGAGGAACAAGAATTTTGACCACGGAGGGACTGGACCTCGGTGAACTGGTTGATTTGTTTTTTGACGAACAGAGCGGATTGGTGGAAGGGTATGAAGTCTCAGGAGGGCTATTTGCCGATGCTTACTCCGGGCGATCGTTTGTTCCTGCTCCTGAAACGCTGAAGATTGGTTATGATGTCGCTTTTGTGCCGCCAGAAATAGCTCAAATGATGGAAGAGCAGGTTGGTGGCATTCGGGGAGCGGTTCAAGCTACAGGGGGTAGACTGCAAGAGTCGGCTGAGTTTGCCAGTCGCACCCTGCAATCCGCTGCTCAGAGTGCGACCGAGCAAATACAAAGCTCGGCTGAGGATGCAAGCCAGCGAATTCAGGCAGCAAGTCAGACCGCAGGTCAGCAACTGCAATCTGCAACCGATGCCACCAGCAGCAAGCTGCGAGATCTGAACCGGGATGCGGCTGCTTCCTTAACTAACAGATTGGTTGACCCTGAAGAGCAAAAAGAGTATGTGCTTGGCAAGCATGTGGAGCGGGATATTGTGACCACCAAGGGAAGTGTGTTGCTCCCTCAGGGGCAGGAAGTGACCTTAGCTGATGTGGAAACCGCCGATCGCCTGGGCATTCTAGATGAACTTTATCGAGCCACAGGGGGCAGTGTGACCGCCAACATTAGCCAGGCTCTTCAAGAGGCAACAAAGTCTACGGGCGATCAGATTCAAAGAGCGACACAGACTGGTGTTGCCAACTTGCAGCAATCCCTGGCTGGGCTGACAGCACGGGGAGCGATCGACCAGGCAAAAGGGCGCAGAGTCCTGCAAACCTGTCGTGCTAACGATGGCTTAATCATTGCGGCCTCTGGGCAAATTGTAACTGAACCCGTCCTTGCCCGTGCTCAGTTCTATGGTAAAGAAGCAGAATTGCTCAACGCTGTCGGTCTGACTCCAGCAACCTCAGCTCGCTCTACCGCAAGCGATAGTTGGCTGGAAACCAAAGCTCAACTGCGCGATCGAACCAGCATTGTTCAAGAAAACCTGAGCAGCTTCTGGAAAGCACTGCAAGAAAAGGCAGAAGGGATCCGGGGACATAGCGCCCGGGCAATCAAGCAACAGCGGATTGAGCAAGCCCTGGGGCGTCCAGTGACTCGCGTCATTCTTGATTCTGCAGACAACGTACTGCTGAATGTCGGTGAACTGATTACGCACCGCGCCATCTATCAGGCTGAGGAAAGCGGGGTTTTGAATATCTTGCTGAATTCAGTCTATACCAAGGAGCCAGAAATTACTGAACAGGAATTGCGTGCTTCAGAACATGGCATCGCCGCATTGGAACATCACAATGGAGGAAAATTGACTCCAACAGGATTGGTTCCCACCTCAACTTAAGTCAGCGATTTTCAATCAGCGATTTTCAGGCAAGCATCTTCCGATGGTGCTGGAAGGGTTGGCTAATCCGGTTAACCTCTCTCTCCAAATTTATCTCCAGATTCAGCGTTATAGCCCTACGCAAGCGCGTTAGGACATTGGAATTGGGGTGTGGGGGCGCGAAGCCCCCAGGCAGGGGTTCCACCCTTGCACCCCGTCCTAACCTATAGGATGAGTACTGTATAGTCAGGCGTATCTGGCTATAATGCTGGTTATGGTAAATATGGAACCCCTCGTTCGTCCCCTACCTATCCAAAAGATTCTCCCTGCTAATACTGCCCTTCTTGTGATTGACATGGAACGGGATTTTGTAGATGCCGGGGCAGTCCAGGAAACCCCAGGAGGGCGGCAATTAGTGCCTGTAATTAATCGGTTGATTGCTTGGGCGAGGCAAGCGGTGATTCCGGTCATCTTTACCCATGAAATGCACCGTGGTGATAAGAGTGACTATGGCATTGAACTCGAATTCGATCCGGTGCATTGTCTGGAGGGAACGCCTGGCTGTGAACTCACCGATGGGCTGGATGTGCAACCCCATGACTACCGTATCTTCAATAAACGTCGCTACGACTGTTTTATGGGGACGGATTTAGATCTGCTGCTACGATCGCAGCGGATTGAAAATTTGGTTTGTTGTGGGGTGACTGCCCATGTTTGCGTCATGAGCACGGTTTACAAAAGCTCCCAAACCCCCAGGCTGCAAAATTTAGTGTTTGCAATCCTAGACTGACCCAATCTGTGAAAACCACAGAACATCAATTTAATCGCCACAGTAAGCAATGAGATCAATTTCGACATCCCCACCTCCTGCCAGCCCCAGCACGCCAACGGTTGTGCGACCAGGCAACCGACTCTGGTTGAAATAGGAGGCATAAATGTCGTTCACAACCTGATAATCTCTGAAGTCTGTCAGAAAGATGCGAGCCATAACCACTCGATCAAAGCCAGTGCCAGCGTGTTCTAGCACCAATTTCAAATTTCCCAAGACCTGACGGGCTTGGTCTGCGATCGCCCCCCGGCTGACTTCTCCCGTTTGCGGATCTTCAGCCAACTGTCCGGCAACAGACAAGAAATCACCTGCTCGCACCGCATGGGAGTAGGGGGCAACAGGTGGTAACGTATCCGGTAACGTAATGTATTCCAACATGAATTTATAGCTTCAGGAGATTAAACCCATTGTGTCAAAGCCCGTTTGTGACAACTGGTTTGCAACGCGTAAAATCCAGGATGGTTTGTACTGTATCAGCGAAGTTCACTATTGGGAATGGAATCGGGCAAATCTCTGGTTGATCAAGGGGAAAAGTCAGGATCTCTTGATTGATACGGGGCTGGGAGTCAGCAGTTTGCGGCACCACCTTGCCAGTTTGCTGGATAAGCCCCTGCTGGCGATCGCCTCCCATGTTCACTTCGACCATGCGGGAGGAATCCACGAATTCGATCGGATCGCAATTCACAAGGCAGAGGCAGAGGATTAGGGTTAATACAAGATATGTATACACGGTAGCCTTTTGAGGGCGAAGCCCCCACTCCTCCCTGTGGCAAACTTTATGATTTGCAACACTAGAAGGCACAAACGCACTCGTCAAAGAATAGAGGTTATGGCAAAGCTAAACGGCAAAGTTGCGCTCATTACAGGGATTGGTTCTGGAATTGGGCGATCGGCTGCTCGGTTGTTTGCCGAGAACGGAGCTTCTGTGTTTGGAGTTGATTGCAATCAATCGGCGGGTCAAGCCCTGGCGGATGAGCTACGTCAAGAACGGCTTGACTTTCAGTTTTTCGCAGCAGATTTGGCAGATCTCGCGACCCTGATTCAGGGTGTTACACACTGCTATCAAACCTATGGGCGGATTGATATCCTGTATAACAATGCGGGCATTTCTGTCGTCGAATCCTTTCCGGAGGTCAGCCCGAAAACCCTGGAACGGATCATGGCAGTGAATTTTATGGCAACCTTCCACTTATGTCAGCAGGTGATTCCAGGCATGAAACAACAGGGAGGCGGCGTTATTATCAACACCGCTTCTGAACTGGCGATCGTCGCTCAACCCTTATTTACGGCCTATTGTGCTAGTAAGGGGGCCGTTCTAGCGTTTACCCGCGCCCTGGCTCTGGAGTATGCCCAAGACAATATCCGGATTAATGCCCTATGTCCTGGTCCCACCGAGACTCAAATGTTGCATCGGGAGTTTGCAACAGATACAGATCCACTCAGAGCCAGAAACGAAAGTATTGCCACCATTCCCATTGGTCGCCTGGGGCAACCAGAAGAAATTGCTCAAGTAGCGCTGTTTTTAGCGAGCGAAGCTCCCCAATTAATGCACGGGGCTAGTTTACTTGTGGATGGAGGTAAAACAATTTTTTGATGCCAGCCTAAACCATGATCGGAAAGTTGGGTTGAGCTATCCCTGGCAAAACATGCCATCAGTCGCTCAACATCGAAGGATCTTCAAATTAAACTCATCAAATCTTCAACCTTTTCACCCTATTTAATTGCTACAACAAAGATATACAAACTGTGAAAAAAAGCCCCCTATAAAATAAGGGGCTGAAAAGCTACATGTAACATGGGAGAGAAGAGTACTCTTCTTTCCCACCAAAGATTATACAAGCCTGTCTAGTCTCTACTATTGAGATTATCTACAACTCTTCAAACATCTCCGGAAGATGTAATCAGTCTTAATTAAGGCGGTGCTGAAAAACGGGACAAAGGATTCAAGGGGGAGTGGGGGCATTGC
>JBAUTA010000449.1:0-2915 GCA_049581985.1 Kovacikia sp. | reverse complement strand
GTCTATGGCTCTCTTCACCAATTGTTTCATTTAAATTTTTTCGCCTATTGGTCTGACATGATGGCGATTGCCCCAGTATACGGAGCGAGTAGGCAAAATCAACATTACTCAATTATTGCGAGTAATTGGAACGCCTTGATTTATCTGGCGATCGCAGTGGGGGCATTTTTAGTTTTCAATCAGACGCTGGCTAAAAATAAACAGTCCCCTGCCCCGTTAAATGCAATCTGGCTTTCACTCAGAGTAAGCTTCCTCGTAATAGCGGGTATTCTGCTGTGCGCGTTTTCCTGCCAGAACACCGATATCCCAATTTTTGCGATCGTCGGGCTGATTTGTCTGGAACAGGGCTACCTGAAATACCGGGCTGCAAATCAGGTCACCCAGGTAGGGAAAGCCTGTTTAGGGGTGCTCTTAATCACAACCCTATTATTGGGGGGAACCATTCTGTTACAAGATATGGCAAGTATTGCGTTTGCCGCAAACGAGCATCGCCATCTTGCCGCCACCGCAAAATCTCCCAGATTTCACTCAAAAACATTGGGCAATATGGTTATTCCAGAAGTCAGCGTTGCTTCTGTCTATGCGCCGCATGAGAATACAAACCTATACCCCCAGGAGGTGGAAGAAGGGCTGGCTTTACTCCGTAGACACCTAACAAGTAATAGTAGAATTATCTCCCTAACTTTTTCAAATCCCTTTCCTTTTGCGCTTGAATTACCTCCCGCAGGAGGCGTAGCAAATTGGTGTTTTGGAAACACGTTTAACTATCAATATTTTCCAACTGCCGATCAGGTCTTTAAATCAGGGGATATCGTCATGATTCCTCGCAAATCAAGCAATAACCTTAATCTCATAGAGGTATTGAGAAATTTATACGGAGATTATTTAGAAAACCATTTTGTTGAAAAAGATAGCTCTCCCTTTTGGGCATTATACGTGAGACGTTCCCCCCTTTAAATCAATCGGAAATTCGCGCAGAAGGTAGAAGCGATCGGTTTTAAGCGCAGGCCAAAGCCATCGTTGCGGCTGCCTGCTTTTAACAAAGCTCCACATTTCGTCTAGTTCAGCCTCTTCAACCCGTTGAATGCCATGCTTTGCCCGCAATGCTTCTAATGCTTCCCGCGCGGGTTGTCCTTCGTCTCGCTCAAATTCTGCTAATCCTTGACGAATCGCTGCGATCGCCTCAGCCCGTTCCAACCGATCTAATAAGATTTGATAGGCTTCTGCATCTTAACGATGACCTCTGGTCTGCCATTTACGGTCAGTACCCTGTTGGCTTGAGAGTTAAGTGCTGAGGTAAAGTACTTCTGATCTCGGTAGTTGAGGCTTTGGAGGAAAAGTTTCGGGAATTGCAGGCAATGCTTCGCGAATAGAGGTTCAAATTTCGAGCTTTAAGGGTGACAATTGGAGTTCGGAGGCCAAAATTGGGAGTGCAAAGGTCGAAGTTCTGTGTTCGAAAGTCCAAGTTTCGACTTCCAGGCTCGGATGCCGGAGTTCAAAGGTCAAAACTTCGTCTTCTGAACTTGGAATCTCGTGTTGTGGGGTCAAATGATGAGGATTAGAAGGCGATCGCGTAGCATAGAGAAAAAGTATTTTGTCCTGTATGGATGGCTCTATTGACTTTCAGCCCTATCTAAGTTCCATTTGCCATAACTATGGTGAGTGGTGGAAACTCTACACGTTAACAGATATCGAAGGAAAGGACACAGGCAGCAGCGAACCGAACAAGCAGACTGCATTGTTTGATTTTGGGCTGATGATGCAGTCTGTGAATAAGAGAGAGCCAGAAGCGTCACAGCAGAAGAAAACCGAGAAACTGGAACGGCGACCTGTATTAGACGGACTTCGCAAGTCTTGGGTTGAGGCAAAGCATATTTTGTTGGTTGGGCGACCGGGTTCAGGCAAATCAACCGCACTGGCACGATTACTTCTAGAAGAAGCCCAGCAGAATCAGGGAGATACTGGGGAAAAGAGAATCTCTGTATTAGTAGAACTCCGCTCCTATAAGACCTCTGTGCTTGATCTGATTCAAGACTTTTTCAGACGACACAATTTAAATCTGGAAATCCAGCAGGTTGAAACCTTATTGTCGCAGAATCGGCTGTTGTTGCTGGTCGATGGATTGAATGAACTTCCCTCTGAAGCTGCACGACAGGACATTGCCAAACTGAGGAATCATCGTCGCGTTCCCATGATCTTCACCACTCGTGATTTGAGTCTGGGTGGAGATTTTGGCATCGAAAAGCAATGGGAAATGCTGCCGCTGACAGAACCTCAGATGAAAGAGTTCATTCGAGCACATCTGTCACCAGAGCAGGCAGATGCAATGTGGCGACAGTTGCAGGATCGCACTCGCAAGTTTGCCGAAACGCCGTTGCTGCTCTGGATGCTCTGTGAATTATTTGGGCAAGTTGAAGAGATTCCCCACAATCTGGGTGAAGTGTTTCGCACATTTACCAGAACCTATGAGAACAGCAGCATTCGCAAGTATGAGATTGCTGCATTGAAAGGGGATGTTCAATCATTAAGCGATCGCCGCCTCTGGTTTCCTGCCCTCAAGCATCTGGCATACTTGATGATGCAGGGAGAAACCCCGGTTGATTCTCGCACTGTCATCTCCAGAGAAGAAGCGGAGGAAAAATTAAAAGCATTATTTAGCGAGGAAACTTCTCCGTCTGAAGTTGCCAGAAATTGCCTGGATGATTTGCTGAAGTATCATCTCTTGCAAATCAAATCCGGTAATGAAATTGAGTTTCGCTACCAACTCTTTCAGGAATATTATGCAGCGGAATGGTTGCTGCAACGATTACCTAATCTAACTGATGAACAACTGAAATATTATTTTCTGAATTATCTGAAGTGGACGGAAGCGATCGCCCTGATGCTAGGACTACTGGATAGTCAGCTCAAAACTG
>JBAUTA010000448.1:0-2354 GCA_049581985.1 Kovacikia sp. | reverse complement strand
CACCCCGTCCCCAATCTGCCTTGTTCGCTATTTAAATTGGGTATGAATTAGGAATAGTGAATTAGGACGACCTACTGACCCTATTTTGATATGAGATGCTATGGCAGAAGATCAAGAAGAGATTGACAGTTACGAGTTGACGAACAATAACATCACGATTAGCAAGTTACAGGTTGCTTTGCGGACAGGGGCCCACGCCTTACAGTCAAAACTAGATCAACTGACAAGAAACGCTGATACTCAAATGCAGGAAGGATTGTTTGCGCTTTTGCAGCAGACGGCAACATTGCTGCTCGACAAGTCTGAATTTTGGACCCACGTCCTTGCCAGGTCGCAAACGTTAGACAGTCGGGAAGCGGCAGAAGACTTGTTTTACGAGCTTTTGATGCAAGAACGAGCGCGGTCAATCGTTAAGCTTTCCATGAATGAGCGGACGCCCGATCAGTCCAGCCCTGAGCAGTTTAGGTCTAACCGGAATTCGGACTATATCGTAGTGACGCTGTTGCTCAGTACCGCAGATAACCAGCCCTTGTTTGATGAAATTTACTCTGCTTCTTTGCTGCGGGATGTTTTGCAAGAAATTACAATGATGCGATCGCGCTACCTCATGGTTTTTGAGTTGCTCTGGGTACCTCAAGCGGCAAATGATACGCTAACTGATAGGGAAATGCAGTCTGCTTACCGAGAAATGGTGGCGATCGGGTAAGGGAGAAAGGATAGGTAAGGGAGAGAGGATAGGGGATAGGGAATGAATGCAATTCGGATAGGGAATGGGTACGATATCCATCGTTTGGTTCCAGATCGTCCGCTAATTTTAGGTGGTGTAAAGATTCCACACAAATTGGGGTTGCTGGGTCACAGTGATGCGGATGTCCTCACCCATGCCATTATGGATGCGATGTTAGGAGCATTGAGCCTGGGAGACATCGGGCACTACTTTCCACCCACCGATCCGCAATGGCAGGGAGCAGACAGTCTGGCGTTGCTGGCTCAGGTTGATCAACTGATTCAGGGCAAAGGCTGGAAGATCGGCAATATTGACTCCGTCGTGATTGCAGAACGTCCGAAGCTGAAGCCCCATATTTCGGCAATGCGAGATCGGCTCTCCCAGGTTCTCAACCTGCAACCCGATCAGGTTGGCGTTAAAGCCACCACCAACGAGGAACTAGATGCTACTGGCCGCGAAGAAGGAATCGCAGCCTATGCTGTCGTTCTTCTATGTGCTAATTGATCGCGATTCAGGTTAGGAAATTTTGCAAAATGCTAATGGGGAGATTAACCTGGCAACTGTTTAGATGGGGAATTGGAGATTGAAGTTTGGAGCATGAACGCTAATCGGCGGTCAGCGTTACCTGAATTTTGAGCACGCCAGAACTGCCATCCATACTGTCCCTATCCTCCAGCGGTTGGGTTTGCCGGTCTGATTCGGCCCGAGCCAGCAAAATATATTTTCCAGGCTGTCTGGGTCGCCACAGGTGACGCCATAGGGTCCATTCATGGGGGGAGACTGGATGGTTCTGGTCTGCCTGCTGCCAGGTCTTGCCATCATCCGTACTGATCTGGATTTGGCGGATGAAACTGGCTTTATCTAGTGCTATCCCTGCGACCAAAACCCCTTCTTCCCATCCTTTGACCCCTTTGCGGCTGAGACTAACGTGATGGTTGCGGTTCCAAACAGGAGTACTTTGTACCTGGCGAGTCATTGAATGGGTGGGGATTTCTGCGGTGTTGGACCATCCCCGCCGTTCCCACAGACCCTGTTTGGGTTGGGCGATCGCCTCCAACTTGACTAACCACTTCGGCTGCTTCTGGCCAAAATGCCCCGGAACGATGATCCGAACAGGATATCCATGCTGTTTCGTCAGGGGAGCCCGATTCATCTGATACACCAATTGCACATCTGGCCGCATCAGTTCAGCCACGGGCAGGGTGGTTTCATAATAATCCGCTCCATGCATGACAAATTCTGAAGCATCAGGACTGACCCCTGCTTTCTCCAAAAATGGCAGCAGACGTGTTCCCGTCCACTGAGCATTGCCAATCTGATCACCCCCAGCGGGATTTCCAATACATTCCATCGTCAGATAAAAGTTCTCTTGGGGCGCTTTCGTAATGTCCTGGAAGCGCAATTTCAGGGGCTTTTTGACCGCCCCTGTAATGTCTAACTGCCAGTGGTTTACGTCTACCTCAGGCGGAAGTGCATAGGATTGGACATAAAACTCACCGATCGGCGTAATCAGGTGAGCAGGCAAAGGCTCCAGAGGGTTTAGCAGCGTGAGATTTAAAAAGGGATCGCGTTTTTGCCCACAGGCTGGCAGCAGAGTAGCCGCGATCAACCCGCTAGAGGTCTGAAT
>JBAUTA010000447.1:0-3791 GCA_049581985.1 Kovacikia sp. | reverse complement strand
GTATTCCATGCCTAATACAGTAATTCGAGTCGAAAATCTGAGTAAAAAGTACATTCTAAGACACCAAGACGAAGGGCAGCAAAGATACAAATCCTTGCGGGAAACCATCAGTAAACAAGCGAAGTCTCTGGGTAAAACATTACTCAGGCCTGCTGACAAGAAAATATATAATCCCACTCGTGAAGAGTTTTGGTCACTTAATGATGTTTCGTTTGAAATTAAGCAAGGCGATCGGGTCGGGATCATTGGACCCAATGGTGCAGGGAAATCAACCTTGCTAAAAATTTTAAGCCGGATTACGGAACCGACCATTGGCTGTATTTCTATCAAAGGGCGAGTGGCGAGTCTATTAGAAGTGGGAACAGGTTTTCATCCAGAATTGACAGGTCGGGAAAACATTTATCTAAACGGTGCCATTTTAGGGATGAGCAAGGCCGAGATTAGAAAAAAATTCGATGAAATTGTCGATTTTGCCGAAGTTGAAAAGTTTTTGGATACACCGGTTAAACGCTATTCATCAGGGATGTATGTGCGTTTGGCTTTTGCGGTAGCGGCGCATTTAGAGCCAGAGATTTTGATTGTGGATGAAGTTCTGGCAGTAGGGGATGCCAAATTTCAAAAGAAATGTTTAGGCAAAATGAGTGCTGTTTCTGAAACAGAAGGGCGCACTGTCCTGTTCGTTAGTCACAATATGTCAGCGTTAAAAAGTCTATGTGATCGAGCCATACTTCTCAAGTCAGGATGTTTAGTAACTGATGGAGAAGCTCATCAGGTTGTATCTCGTTACTTAGAGTCCGACAATAACGACTCCTTATTTCTCGAAAGGACCTGGGACGATATTGAAACTGCTCCTGGTAATGATAAAGTTCGCCTACGTCAAATTAGGATAATTCCAGATCAAGATGACTCATCAATAGATGAGATTACGGTTAAAACTCCTCTAAGGATCGAATTTGAGTACTGGAATTACCTCACTGGTGCTTACTTAAATTTGAGCTTGCACGTATACACTTTAGAAGGAGTTTGTGTTTTTAATTCAATCTCAAGCTCGATTCCTTGTCCCTCAGGGCTTATCCGAGGAGTTTGTTATATTCCTGGAAATTTTTTAAATGATGGAAGTTATCAAATTACGATAATGATTGTTCAAGACACTTCAACTGTTTTATATACATGTGAAAATTTGCTGAGTTTTACTATACATGACATTGAGAGAGAATTTAATTGGTATGGGAAGTGGTCTGGTGTGGTTCGGCCTAACCTGAAATGGAGCTTTGCTCCTGTTGAAACATCCATAACTAAGTCTTACTGAATTGCTAATTAAAAAATGCTGATAACTAATTTTAAGAGTAGAAATTGCTAATTAAACAAGTGTTTTTGGTAAATATTAATGATATCAAAAGTGCTAATATGGGGCGCATCGGGACATGCCTTAGTGGTGGCAGACATAATCCGCTTACAAGGAATCTATGAAATTGTTGGCTTTATTGACGATGTGAATCCACAACGTCATGGTGAAAATTTCTGCGGATTGCCAATTCTTAGAGGACAAGAACAGTTAGATTCTTTTAAGGATAAAGGTATCGAGCACATAATTTTTGGATTCGGAGATTGTCAGGCGCGATTAAAATTGTCAGAGATCGCTTGTAAAAATGGGTTTTCTTTGGCAACTGCTATCCACCCAAACGCAACAATTGCTGCTGATGCAACTGTTGCTCCAGGTACAGTCATTGCAGCAGGAGCAGTGGTTAATTCCGGGGCAAGGATTGGTCAAAATGTCATTATCAACACGTGTGCGAGTGTAGATCACGAGTGCGTGATAGAAGACGGTTCTCATATTTGCCCAGGCGTTCGCATAGCTGGACGAGTAAAGGTGGGGCGTGCAGCCTGGGTGGGAATTGGAGCGACGGTAATAGATCGAGTGCAGATAGGTATGGGTACCTTCATCGGTGCGGGTGCAGTTGTAGTCAATGATATTCCTGATGGTGTAGTCGCTTATGGAATTCCAGCTAGAGTAATAAGAAAAATTGATTGAATCTGAGGAGACTAATTATGGAATTTTATAAAAAAATTGAATATACTTCTTCCCAAGGAACTAAAAAAGCTATCCAAGAAGCGCTTGAAAATTATAAACTTGTCCATCTTGTAGGCTTTGATTTTCAAATAAATATTCACGATTATTTTACTGAACTTAGTAATTTTCTAGGCTTAGTGATTAGCATGGATGAAGATAAAGAAACAGGCAAACGCACAGGTCAACGATGGATAGATATTAGCTACGACCCTGCACGTCCAAACAAATACCGCACTAGTAAAACTAGGCAGCCTCTTCACACGGATAATTCTTATCTTAATCATCACGATGCTGTGAATTATTTTTACTGCTTATCTCAGGCTCAAGTGGGCGGTGCTACTTTTTTCTTGGATAGCGAATTGCTCATTAAAGTTTTGGAGTTAGACAATGAGCATCAGTTACTGGAAGACCTAAGAAAAGTTCCTGTATGTTTTTCAAAACAAGATGTCAGCAAAACTAAACCCATTCTTACAGAAGATGAATTAGGTCTTAGATTGAACTATAATTACTATCCCTTGGATAAAGATAACACTTCAGAAGCTAAAGAATTGGTTGAAAGATTTCAGTACTTCCTTGAAGATCGCGTTCAGAATAGCGGAATTTGTAAGGACATTATATTAAGGAAAGGAGACGCTGTATTCTTCCATGACGAGAGACTTTTGCATGGAAGAAATGCATTTTTTACTCCTAACAAAGGCGACCGCATTCTCCTTAAAGGTTCTGTAGTTTTGCATTCAAGAAAACACAAAAATCTAGAACTTTATTGCCAAGTATGAAAACAGCAATTCAGAAATTAGGCTTTGGCACTTGGCAATTTGGAGGCGAAAATCTTATTGGCGGCAAACATGCAGGATGGGGATATGTTGACGAAAGAGAAGCTGTTCAAGCAGTTTGTCTTGCTCTCGAACAGGGTATCCGATTCTTTGATACTGCTGATTCATACGGAGAAGGCAGATCTGAAGAAATTTTAGGCAAAGCCTTTCAAAGTTATCAAAATGCAAATTTTGTTATTTGCACGAAGTTTGGGAATCGGAGAGATAATCAAGGCAATCCTTTTCAGGATTTTTCTCCTGAATGGCTCGAAAAAGCTGTAATTAATAGCCTTAACCGTTTACAAATTGACTGCATTGATGTTTTATTATTTCATAGTCCACCAGATGATTTTGATTGGGAGAATTACGATGTTACCATTCTAAATCAACTTCTTCATAAAGGTTATATCAAAAAATATGGTGTTAGCTCAAAAACTATAAATGGTGCGTTAAGAGTAGCAGAAAGTCGGTTTGGAAGTGCGATTGAGGCAATCTTTAATGCCCTAGATAGGCGTGCCGAAGAATATCTATTTAACAAACACATGGATTTTGAATATGAATTTATAGCTAGGGTACCTTTAGCTTCGGGGTTTCTTAAGGAAAAATATCTGTACACAACTCCCGATTTTGCCGAAAATGATTGGAGATATTATTTGCCTGAAAGGGATAAAAGTTGGCTACTCAAAAGTGCGAGAAATTTGGCTTTTCTGGATGAATTGCCGGGAGGTATTACGGTTTCAGGATTGCGCTATGTCTTATATCATTCGGGGGTTGGAATAGTGATACCAGGGATGAAAAATCGTGAACAGGTAAAAGCCAATTTGCAAGCTATAGAATTGGGCGCACTCGCTCCCGAAGTCGTCGAAAAAATCAAACAAGCTGTTCCTGATGTACCAGAACACTGGAAG
>JBAUTA010000446.1:0-2285 GCA_049581985.1 Kovacikia sp. | reverse complement strand
GGGTTGAGAGGGGGGGGAGGGGCAGGTGGGGATGGATGATTCCACTCAAATTGCAAAATCTTTTTGCAAAATCTTTTTAGCAGGTTCCAAAGGTGATGCCCAGTTCTCGGAGCCATTTGCGGTACGTGAGGGAGGCACGATCGCTGGGTAAATGAAACTCAGTTTGAACGTTCAAGGGCAGACGACGGGGACGCTGCAACTCCAAAATTTGGAGGTCTTGAGCAATCACAGTTTCCTGGAAAGCCCGCAGTTCTGCTTCGGAACGATCGTGGCCATAGTTCATCGCAATCCACATCCAACAGATCACCTCTTCCTCTGTCACGGGAGTGACGTTAAAAAAGATGGTCAACCGTTGGTTCCGTGATTCCTTGGAGAAATAGACTGTGAAGGGGCGGAAAATGCGGTAGGTGTTGGTAATCAACTGGGCATTTCCGGTGCCATCCGGATCGGGTTGCCAGAACTGGACATTGTGAATCGTGATTCCGTTCGCTTGCCGCGATACCTCATACTCGTTTGGAACAGGATGCTTGGGGTCACCTAACACCCCTGCATGCACAAAGGGAAAATGGGCAACGTCAAAAAAATTCTCGATTGCCCGGCCTCCACTGGTATGGCAGTGAAAAGGACCACAGAGAAAGCGGCGATAGGTTGGATCTTGCCATTCAGGGAACTGGGGAACGTCCTGGGTGGGATGCCCCAAGGAGACAAATATCAGGTCGTAGCATTCCTGCACCTGATAGGTTTGAACACAGGCAGCACTCGGAATTGGATAGCCGGGATGGGCTGGAATTTCTACACAGTGCCCCTCGGAGTTGAAGGTTAAACCGTGATACGGACAAACCACCCTATCGCTGCTCAGGGTACCCGTAGATAGGAGGGTACCCCGATGGGGACAGCGATCCTCCCAGGCGCGAATCTGATTGCTGGAATCGCGCCACAATACCAGATTGGTTTCTAACAGGCGTCGTGGGAGCAATGTTTGGGGCGGTAGATCCTGCGATCGCGCCAGAACATGCCAATCATCCAGCAAAGCCTGTCCACCGTCCTCGCTGCTCCTGCTGCTTACGCCCTGGCTCCGATCGAGATCCGGCTCAGTTCTGGTGCTTGCGGGATGGGGCCGTTCAACGAAATGCTCGATCATGAGAGCACACCGTTGCAGACGGGACTGCGAAACTTCCAGATGGGGTCAGTTACCCCTGCCTGGGCAAAACCGCGATCGCGGATCAGACAAGCATGACATTTGCCACAGCCGCCCTTAATTCCGGCATAGCAGGTGTGGGTCAGTTGGAACAGTTCGACAAAGCGATCGCCCAAGATATCTACCGCTAAACTCACGCTTTCAGCTTTGGTGAGTTGCATCAGGGGCGTGTGAATCACGAAAGCGTTTGGATCGCCCCAAACGCCTTCTCCGATCGCCTTTGCCATTGCATCAACAAACACCTGGCGGCAGTCGTAGTAACCCGCAAAATCAGCTTCGCAGACCCCCATAAAAATGTCCCTGATGCCCAGAACGGCTGCCCGGTTGGATGCCAGCGTCAGAAACAAAATGTTTCTACTGGGAATAAAGGTGGGCTCGACCCCACCGGGTAATTCTTCCGTAGAGTTGTACTGCCCTAAGGGAGTGTCTGATACCAGCGGCGAAGTGCTCTTCAAAATGGGACCCACTTCAATAATTTCATGGCTTGCCAGGTTAAACGCTTTGGCAATGGCGATCGCGCTTTCCAATTCAATCAGATGACGCTGTCCATAGTTGAAAGTAATCGCGTGGACCTGATCAAATTGCTGACAGGCAAGGGCAGCACAGGTGGTGGAATCCTGTCCACCGCTAAGGACACATAACGCCTGAGTTGGCATCGAATAACTCCCAATTTTGCGAATTAAAGAATTTGCTAATCAAGAAACAGTTACCGTCATCCCACAACAACCGCATCCTCTGTTTCAACCAATTTGAAACTCGCTGCAATCGTAGGACTTGGGCGTTGTTCGGGCTGATCCTGGTTGTAATCTGCCTCAATGAGTTGCAGGTTGGTCGTGGCGGACTGGCTATAAAGGCAAGTTGACGTGCAGGTTTCATGGATCTTGACGCCAAGCAGTCCGGGTAATCCCAGCTGTTCCAATTTTTCAAAAATCCATTTCGCGAGTTCTTCGCTGGTTGGGTTCTCCAAGCCAGTGGTTTGGTTGAGAAAATGGTGGTCCAAATAATTGTCTACCAGGGGAACCAGATAGGCTTTCAGGTCGGCATAATCCATGATCATGCCTGCCTTAGGGCCGCAGGTATGCAAGGC